>NZ_MQVK01000059.1:0-10794 GCF_002002385.1 Vibrio sp. SALL6 | reverse complement strand
CTCTTGAACAGTTTGTTAGTCGCGAGGCACCGAGCGACAATTTTAAGCCAAACTAAACTTTGCGAACAACAAACTTTATGTGCTTTGATGCACTTAAGTCAGGCGTAGTCTCAAAGCAGCTACTCAATGAAACCACTTGGAACATAAAACATCGTAGAAAACGGACTGACAACACCAAAAAGCGCTTTTGGAAAACCAATCTCACAGTGCTGACTTTCAACAAAGTCACTGAAACCACGTGGAACTTACCGAGCAGAGCTGCAACCAAGAACAGACGCTCGATTGCCCTGTCCTGTCAGCACCAAAGAACAAAAAAACCGCTTGGACACTTGCAAAACTTTGGACTTAAAACAGCTGAGACTGAGTTCTGACCATCAATGAGTAGCCTGTATAGCAAACAATCATCAGCCAAATTTTAAGCTTAGAAACATGATTTTGATTGCTAGCTTTTTCTGGCGACTAACGCCGCGTTAAGTGGTGAGCAACGCGACCACCTTACCTAAACCATTGTGCCGTAAACACTAAAACCGATTCAAACTGAAAATGCCAAGCGTTGTGAATCCGTCTTAAACGCTTTGTTAGTTTACCTTTAACACGAATCGCACGATTTAATTATATTGACCATTTCATGCGACTAACTATAATCTCAATGTTACTGCAGATTTGGAGATTGATCATGCACACATTAACAGCAAATGACGCCAAACGTAATTTTGGTGAGTTACTTCTTAGCGCCCAGCGCGAGCCAGTGAAGATTAGCAAAAACAGCAAAGATGCCGTGGTTGTAATGTCTATTAGAGACTATGAAGAGCTGGAAACAATGAAAGCAGACTACCTTAAACATTGTTTCGAGTCAGCTAAGCAAGACTTAGCACAAGGCAATGTCGTTGATGGTGAAGATTTTTTAAACTCCTTATAACCAGCTATGCAGAAGAATAAGTACAAATTAAGTAAGCTAGCTCAGGCTCATTTGCGAAAAATCAGAAGCTATACCGTCAACAATTTCTCTGAAATGCAGTGGCGCAACTATAAAGATACATTACTAACCGGATTTCAGATGCTTGCGGACAACCCTGCCGTTGGTCGGAGTTGTGATGAAATTTACCCAAACGGTTTTTACTTTCCTGTAGGCAAACACACAGCTTACTTTACAAAAGAAGACGGTTTCATTTTAGTCGTAGCTGTACTCGGTCAATCACAACTACCTCAAAACCATTTGTAATTGTGGTGTCACCCTAGCTCCGGAGCTAGGGTGATGAACTTTCTTGGTAAACTAACGCTGCGTTAAGGGGTGAATGCCGCACAAACCAACTAACCGCAGACCACTTTCACCACCAAGAATCACCGCATACAAAAAATGCCACGCGGCATGAATCCCTCTTGAACGCCTTGTTATGCTTAAGCTTCAATGGGTTACGTTTTACTCAAAACAAGATTAACCCGACTTTGATTTACAAACAAAAGCCAAAACTTAGAAAACCGAAATGACTCATAGTTATGAAAATCGGACTTTGAAATTCAGCCGCTAAAACTCAAAAACTGAAGATTAAATTGCTGACTGAGCCAGCTACCATAACCTCGCACTTACCTGAAAATTGATTGAGGCAACGCTCTGAATTTTCAGCGCCAAAGAATAAGTGTCCGGAAAACAGCGCCCACTGGAGCCGACTTGCCGAAAAACTCGAAACAAACAAGCCTGGGGAACAAAGAAAAATCATAAACCACTGATTTTACGTGATTAAGCATAACGCCCAATTAAGGGGTGAACAACGCCTTCACCCAAACCTAAAGCATTGTGCCATCAGCACTAAATTTGAAGTAGAAGCAAAAATGCCGAGCGTTGTGAATCCCTCTTAAATTGCTTGTTAGTTGCGCTCTGACCACTCCGACCGTAACACCCCATATTTGACGGAGTCATAGTACTCACCATTGTAATAACGAACCTTTCGAAGTCTAGCTTCTTGCTGAAAACCCAGTTTCAGAGCCAAGGACATCATTCGAGGATTACCTGACCAAGTGGTTAAACCAACCCTCTCGATTTCTTTAGTTTCGAATAAGTACGATACCCATAAAGGTAGAGCAAGCGCAGCAATTCCCTTACCCCAATACTGTGCATCGTAAATCACTACACCAGCTTCAAGCCAACGAGTTTCTTCACATTCCCAGTAGCAACTAGCCGTTCCAACAGGAATACCGTCAACAGTGATTAATTGTAAGTCTGAGCCAGCTAGTAAACGCTGAAATGATGAACTTTCAAACTGTTCTAATGTTGGATGAGAATATTGAAAGTAAGGGCCATTGAACTTCATCCATTCATCATTTGAAATAACCAAAGAATGGAGAGCTGCCAGTTCGTCTTCCTTGGCTGGTCTAATATCTACTTTCATATCTTCCTCAATACTTCCCGATTCTTTGTAGCAAACTAACGCCGCATTAAGGTGTGAGCAACGCTGCCACCAAACCCAAACCATTGCATCGTAAACACGAAACCTAACCTTGAACTGAAAATGCTAAGCGTTGGGAATCACTCTTAAATGCTTTGTTAAGTGCCCTTTCAACTCTTCAGGTTTCATTGCCGGTTTGGTTTTGTGTAACATTGCATGACAGTTTGGACATACTGGTACGAGATCGGATTCTACGTTCAAACTGTACTCAGAACCAATTTCCGATAAGTCAATGAGGTGATGGATATGAATAAAACCAGTACCTAAAGAACCATACGTTTCTTCAAAATTAAAATCACAAACAATACAGTTAACACCATGTACAACTATTGCTTTTTGCCTAGCGCTCACGCTTCGCTCGTATTTGTTTACGTATGTTTTTTTTACTTTACCTTCGATGAACTCAACTTCGTCAGGGTATACTGAATAAGCGTTTGACTTAATATTATATTTAGTTTTCATGTCTGCAATAACTTTTTCAATCGAAGTTCTACGCCCTTTTCCTAAAGAGTTGTAGTAATTGACATGATGCGCTGTAGCCTGCAACGCAAGTTCAAATTGGTATGAACCATAATCTTTATAAATTGACTCAAGAAAATATATCGTAGAATACTCATTCATTGCTCTAGTGTGTCCTACACCTTTCATTAAGCTCCTAAAAATATTGATGTAAATCCTAGCAGAACCGTCAGACATTAGCCTCTTGTCAGACGCTTCTTTAGCTGCTGACACCAAAGTTTGCTTTGAGTCATATACGTTCTTTGCTGCGTCGTAAATGAAATGAACGCTAGATTCTGAAATTTTCATAAACTCTTCATTCCTTGAATATCAACCAGTTCCCACATGGCTCTGGGCACTTAACGCCGCGTTAAGGGGTGCAGGCACGCAATACAAAAGTGACCGCATCACACCTTAACCACTAAACTTACCGTAAACTGAAAATGCCACGCGTGCCAAGTCCCTCTTGAACGCCTTGTTATGTTTAAGGCTCAAAGGGTTAAGTTTACGAAACCGAGAGCTTAACTCGACTTACCCTTGAAAACCAAAACCAGAAGCTAAAAAACTGAATTAACTCATAAATTCGATTTTACTAACATTGAGTTTTAGCGTAAAAAACCGAAAACTGGAACTCTAACTTTGGAATTGAGAACACTTCACTCTCCTCGCCAACACACTGGATTTCAATGAGGCAATTCTCTGAATTTTTCGCGCCCACGAATAGGAGTCCAGAAAACAGCGACCACTGAAGTTAGCTTGCCGACAAGACCAAAATTAGAAAGCTAAGAAAAGATACAACCAACTGATTTTACTTGATTAAACATAACGCCCAATTAAGGGGTGAACAACGCCTCCCCCCAAACCTAAAGCATTGTGCCATAAACACTAAAACTGAAGTAGAAGCAAAAGTGCCAAGCGTTGTGAATCCCTCTTAAATTGCTTGTTAGCTTTGGCACAAATGAGGGCTGAGATTTATTGAGTCTATTGGAGGCATACTATCAACTTGATGATATCCCCAGAAGGTTAGTAGTAATGCCATAACCGGACCCAAAATACAGATACCTGACTTGAAGTACGCTGCAATACCTCTTTTAACTGCTGTCAGTTTATACACCTTCATTGATTTTGGAGGAAAACGCCCTTTCTTCAACCCCTTTATCCCGTTCGGAAGCATAAACGCAAGCACGACAAAAAGAGAAAATGGCAAACCAACAAACACTAAATGCCACACATAATCGGCACCATTTAACCCCAGAAATTCATAGCAGTGCGGTCGCTCGACAAAATCTGTCACTAAAGGAAGAAACAAAAACTTATGAAATGCAATTACTGCCAAACCCAATATGGTGAATACTGAAAATCGAACTACTTTCTCTTTTTTTGTATACTCGTCAGCATATTCCATATGCAAATTTCCCTTGAAAAGCTAACGCCCTGTTAAGGGGTGAGCAACGCAATACCAAAGCTGCTGCATACCACCTTAATCACTTAAACCAACGCACAGTAAAAATGCCACGCGTTGTGAATCCCTCTTAAACAGTTTGTTAGCTGCGTACCAACATTTTTGCCACATCAATTGCGACAACTTCAGTACCACAGAGGTTTGCATCCCAATTGAGACCCACAAGATGTCCATCGCTATGAATACCTTTTAGCCAATTATCAACGAATGAATCTAGGTTAATTGGACTTGGGACATACAACTCCCAATCACCAATTGCGACCCGACTTGCGTATGCTCTATCTGACCAAAAAACATAAACTGATGCGTCTGGATACTGATTCGAATTACAAACTGCCCAACCACCATCAGGATGCAGAAGTCTCCTAACAGTTCGATTTTCGATTACTCTGTCGATAAATCTTATGTAATTGGAACTTGATGTAGCTTTATCTTGGATCATCATTTTTCCTCTAAGCAGCTAACGCCCAGTTAAGGGGTGAAGCACGCAATGACTAAGCCGCTGCATGGCACTTCAACACCGGAATCTACGCATACCAAAATGCCACGCGTGCTGAATCCCTCTTGAACTGTTTGTTAGCAATCAATAGCTGCGATGTTTAACATTTGGGCTTTAATGCTATCAAAGTATGGCGCATCAAATTTATAGGAATAGCCACCAGTATTATGGTTACTTGGATACCTTAAATGCTGATCCATAAACTCGGGCTTAAACTGTCGTAAGTGTGCATTTACCATTTCTTCTTCACTAGGGTTTAAACTACTAGCTTCATAGTCAGAAAAATCGAAAGGATGATTGAGCTTAAACTTATCTTTCGCGAAATACTTTCGATATTCATTTTCGAGTTCTGCTAAGTCATGCCCTTTCTTAGTAACACCCTTATTTAACAGCATATATTTGTAAAAAAGCTCGACGGAATGATAAAGCTGATAAGCAATTGCATTCTCAAATTCATGCGTATTAATTAGATCCGAATTACTACTTGCAGCCACCTTACCAATTTCAATGTAGGCGATAGCCATTGATAAATATTCTTGATTAGAGTTTTTCACAAATTTCTCCTTGATTGCTAACGCCGTGTTAAGGCGTGACGTAATGCGTGCCATACTTGAGCGAAGCGAAACTGGCACGCGTTGCGGAATCGCTCTTAAACGCCTTGTTATGTGAATTTTTCAGCGCGATCAATACACACAACCATTAAACTCAATGACTTGCTGGCTTAGAGCGTGACCAACATTGTAAGTCTTAACCATGCCTCCACGATAAACAAACTCGTGCCAATTTTTCTGCTGTATATCGTAGTAATGGATAGGACAAACTAACTCTGAATACCCTGAACTTCGATATACATCTGGCTCATAAGCGAAGAGAAAAGAATGAGTAACACCAAAAGACACCAAGTATTTATCCAGTTCTTTTACGATAACTTTGGCTAAACCCAGACCGCGCTTATTGGGTGCAACTGCTATACCGCCAACTATGCCCGCTTTGAAGTTGGTTAAGCCCTGTGACATTAATCGACTGTAAGCAAAGCCGGTAGCAACAATCTGACTGTCGTCTTCAATGAGAACAGCACAAACGAATTCGTGGTTAAAATTGACTGTAGAATCTTGACCAAAAACTGAGTTGAGATGTGCATTAAGTGATGCTTCATACACCTCAATTTCACCACTTTTGACCACTGATATTTTCAAGATGAGCTCCATTCACATAACGCCGCATTAAGGGGTGAACAACGCAGCCGCCCAACCTAACCCATTGTGCCGTAAACACTAAAGCCGATTCAAACCAAAACTGCCAAGCGTTGTGAATCCCTCTTGAATGCTTTGTTAGTTGCCAAGCCTAACGCTTTGATTTGAAGTTAATTGTAGCTTTGCCAATACGAACTTTACGTGTTTTGAAAAACTTAAATCAGGCGCAGTTTCAAAGCGCCTGTCACTGAAACCACTTGGAACAAACAGCGCCGTAGAATGCAGCCTAACAACACCAAAAAGCTCATTTGAAAAGACAATGCCACAAAGCTGACTTTCAACAAGTAAATCGGCTTCTGAAACGGCAAACCAAACTAGGAAAAGATCGATGCTCAATTCCCGCGAGCCAAGATCCCGAAGTTCTAAGTGCAGAATCGATCAAAGCACACGAATGATTAGCCCTAAACATTCTGTTTTAGCTGCAATTTTCTCGTTGGCAACTAACGCCCAATTAAGGTGTGAGGCACGCAATACGATGCTTCCGCATACCACCTTAACCACTAAAACTAACGCATAGTAAAAATGCCACGCGTGCCGAATCACTCTTAAATTGTTTGTTATAAAGTGGACTCTACGTTAAACGCCTTTTCTAACCACACCGAGCTAATGTACTGTCCATGTTTCTTTGCATACTCATTGAAAACTCCGACTTCTCTGAAACCAAACCGCTTATGTAATGCAACTGATGCGTCGTTTGGTAATGCAACACCCGACAATACACGATGGACACCATAATCACGAATTGATGAGAACAACTGAGTATATAGTTTAGAGCCTAAACCTTTCCCTTTTGCTTCTTGTGCCAGATAAACGGTCACTTGTACGGTGTCGTCAAAAGCTGAAATTGCTCTGTACTGTTGGGAACATGCAAAACCTAGCAACACGCCGTTTTCCGTTGCTACATATAGTTGATATTTGGTAGTGCTAGAAAACTGAGAAAACCATTTATGACGATTTTCCAGAGTAAATGGAACTTCCTCAAAGCGTGCATTAGTATGCTCAATATAAAAATTAAAAATGTCAGTGATACCAGCAACATCTTCAAGTTTACCTGTTCGAATTTCCACGAAATGTCCTTTTTCTTCGAGCTTTACAACGCCGCGTTAAGGGGCGCAGGCACGCACTACAAACGTGACCGTATTACGCCTTAATCACTAAACAAACTGCAAACCAAAAATGCCACGCGTGCTAAGTCCCGCTTGAACGCTTTGTTATGTAGCCTGCCTTTCAGATTCAATTTACTACCCAAGAAAAGCTGAACAAGCAGCGAATCTTGCCGCGCCCAAATTACCTGAAGCGGTTCACGAAATTGAGTAGGCAAAACGGCCAGCGCCCTTGGATTCAAACGACCAGCGACAAAGATCGCTTTTGTGTAGAGAAAACCTAACGAACGGAACCGACATTGCACGCAGACGTTTCGATAACATAATACTCGCCACACCTTGCGATAGATGAGCTATCCGCAAACCATTTGCCAAAGACAACTAGATATAAACACCAAGATTAATAAAGCTACATAACGCCGCGTTAAGGGGCGCAGGCACGCAATACAAAAGTGACCGCATCGCACCTTAACCACTAAACCCAACGCAAATTGAAAATGCCACGCGTGCCAAGTCCCTCTTGAACGCCTTGTTATGTTTAAGACTCAAAGGGTTAAGTTTTACGATACCAAGAGCTTAACTCGACTTACCTTTGCACACCAAAACCATAGGCTAAAAACTGAATTAACTCATAAAATTGATTGAATTTGCATTGAGTCTCAACGTGAGAAACAAAAAGCTGAAGCTCTAACTTTGAAACTGAGCAAGCTGCACTCACCTCACCCAAACACTACATTTCAATGAGGCAACTCTCTGAATTTTTAGCGCCCACGAATTGGAGTCCAGAAAACAGCGACCACTAAATGTAACTTGCCGACAAGAGCAAAATTAGAAAGCTGAGAAAGCAAAGAAAAGATGCAACCAACTGATTTTACGTGATTAAACATAACGCCGCATTAAGGTGTGAGCGGCGCTTGGCTATACTTGAGCGAAGCGAAACTGCCAAGCGTTGCGAATCACTCTTAAATGCCTTGTTATACACGCTCTAAAGGCTTGACTCGTAATACTTAACCATTTCTTCTTGGCTAATCGCGTTACTTTCTAAGTTTTGTTGATCTTTAAAGATTTGCGCCAAAGAAGGAAGAATTGAACGATTTACTTTATAGTCATCAGACCAAAGCTTTCCTCTCATCACTGATTTAGCACAGTGAAAATACATACTTTCTATCACTATTTTGATAACAACCTTGGGAGATTTACTTCCATCAGGACAAACGGATAACAAGTTGGAGTCAGTATGAATACTCGCTGTTCCTTTGATGCGAACTACTTCATCAATACCATTGACCATCAACAACAGCCCTACTTTTGGGTTACTGATAATATTTTTAAGGCCATCTATTCGATTATTCCCCGAGCTATCGGGAAGCAATACTGTTGATTCATCTAAAACTTTAATGAAGCCAGGCTCTCCTCCCTTTGGGGAGAGATCAACATAGCCTTGTGAATCAGTGGTGCTTAGAACCGCGAAATGGCAATTATTTATTAGCGTAATCGCATGTGCATCCAGAGCAGGTAGAACTTTATTTTTAGCTCTCGCACTTGGCTCAGCGTAAATTCCTTTTAATTGCTCTATCGTTTTAATTTCACTCATTCTATTTTGCTCCTTCATAAGTGTATAACGCCGCATTAAGGTGTGAGCGACGCTTGGCTAAACTTGAGCGAAGCGAAAACGCCAAGCGTTGCGAATCACTCTTAAATGCTTTGTTATACCTAACTAACACATACCGAACGTAGTGGTATCTTGACTAGGCTTATCATCCACTTCGTTTGAAGATTGCATCTGCTCAAGGCATTTGAGTAATTGCTGAGTGTTTTCAGAAAATGCCTTAAGCAATTGTTCACTTGAAGCCGTGTTCATATCAACACCTTTTGCGATATGAACGTGTTTCTTGTACGACTCATAAATTTCACGCATTTGTTCAAGCGTATACATCTCTATGCTGCCAGCGTTATAAGAGAAGAAAAGCAACTTAGTATTTATTTCTTGGATCGATTCAAGTAAACCAACTGTAAATAAAGCACCAAGTCCACCAGCGTTTCCGGGGTTTTTCTTCAACAGGTAGTCAATTTTATCCTTCAACACTACATGTTGCTTTTGATTTTGAATAATACCAGAAGTGCTAGCCACTTTATCTGGATGGGCTAGCAGAGAATATTTCAATGTGTACTCTTCTTCATTGACCTTAGCGTAATCACTTTTTAAGTTATAGCAGTAGTCTAATGGTATTCCGAATTTTCGTAATACTGAGTCAACACGCCTCTGCTGTGGACTAAAACTATGTAGCCTTTTATTATCGTGAGTGACTTTAACTTCCAGAATTAGAAGAGAAGAGTTAGTGATCCTATATATTAAGTCAAAGCAACTAGATTCATTTAGGTTCTTAAAGGACTGTTTAGTTGAGTGTGGGGTATAAGCCGCCTGAGGTTTTTCATTCGAACATTTCTTAACGTACATATTAATGTCCGCAGCCAATTGAGTTGTATAGTTTGTTTCATCTAGCTTGTTTTTATTCATGATAGTCCTCTTGATGAATCGTTTGGTATAACGCCCAATTAAGGTGTGAAGCACGCTACCACAGCACTAAATTTGAACACCGTAAACACTAAATTAGACCCAAACCAAAAATGCCAAGCGTGCTGAATCACTCTTAAATTGCTTGTTATGCCTGTGGTGATTAGAGCTATTTTGTTTACTCTACGTCCAAGCCAGACCTTTTAGCAATTTCAGTTTCAAAACCATCGATACTCTTTTGGTTCTTTTTAAGCCAATATTTTTCTATACCAACTGTACCTTGTTTTTCTGACCAATTAGCTAGGTCTTCACGGTCTCCCTCATAGGTAAAGTAAGGAACTGACATTCCGCAGGAAGACTGTACCAAATCGACGTCTAGGACAAAGATTTGTCTAGCAGCAACACTTTCCGGAAACATCGGTGCATACTTACCCCAACTATCGTCTTGAGAGTGCAAAACAGTAGCCTTACCATAGGCTCGAAGAATTAAAGGAGAGCCCTCAAAAGCACAAAACATGACGGTCATTCTTGGGTTTTGAATGATATGTGATGCTGACTCATTACCACTTCCTGTAAGGTTTAACCAAGCTATTTGCTTCGGGTTGATAACCCGCAAGGAATCTCCACCTTTAGGGGAAAGATTCACACTACCACTCTCTGCGGCGGTGGCTACAAAATAGATTTTTTGCTGTCCGATAAATTCAATGTGTTTATCGGATAACTCTGAAAATTGCTTACCCAAAACGATTAACCTCCATGTTAATTTTCGATAAAAGGCATAACGCCGCGTTAAGTGGTGAACAACGCCAACCACCAAACCTAAGCCCTGTACCTTAAACACTAAACCTGACTGGAACTGAAACCGCCAAGCGTTGTGAATCCGCCTTAAACGCCTTGTTAGTTTTACGTTTACTACTCAGATTCCGCGATCATTTGTGCTCGCCACTCGGCTATATTTGCCCATTTCTCATCTGTTACACCGTTGTGTGACCAAAACACCACTTCACCAGTAGCGTTTAA
>NZ_MQVK01000058.1:0-2951 GCF_002002385.1 Vibrio sp. SALL6 | reverse complement strand
AATGCCACGCGTTGCGAATCGCTCTTAAACAGTTTGTTATATTTTTGATTTCTGTGGACTCAGTACCTCAAGTAATCTTTTATGAATTGAGATTCGGTCGACGTTACCAGTTTCTTGACAAACAAAAGCCGCATCCTCTTCTGCCAAAACCTCAATAGCCTGAGGCTTACAAACTTGCATAAAACTGAAGTGCGAAGCACCTTTGATTTCATTGTAAGAAAGATTGCTTAGGTTGGTATTTATATACGGAGTAATTTGTAGCTTAGGCGGGATAGTCTCGTCCAACTCAGCACCAACTACTACTGTTTTTGCCGACAGAGTATCTAACGATTTAGGTAATATCGCAGGCACGTAACCTGGAGCAATCGCAACTGCATTTTTTATCCGTTTATCCCTGTAATCGCCCGAGATCATAAGACGTTCTTGTTGTGAAAGCTCATTCAGTACATTGCTATAATAATCGCATGATGCATCATTGTACTTATGACAGTATTCTTGATACCCCTTAATATCGAACTTTGCGCCTGCTAATGCTAATGCTGTATAACCACCCAAAGAGTAACCGATGACCGTTATATTATCTTTGTCTACATACTGGGCGTAATTACTTGATAGTATCTGATCGATAAGGAAGGAGACATCTCGAGGCTGCTCCCACATTCTGAGGACGCCCTCGGGCGTAGCTTGACCTGTTGTGTAAGTAGGATGATTTGCTGACACGACAAAAGCACCATTCTCAGCTAACTCACTCCCAAGCCATGATAGGTTTTTCCAATTACCTGAAGTCCCGTGAACTAGGATGTACAATGGAAAACCCCTACCCTTTGGGATTGCTGATTTAGCAGCCTTAAACCCATAGAAAGCAATATTTTCGGCGAAAATGGCTTCGGAAGCGGTCGTCGTTGTTGGGTAAAATATCTTAGTCTCAATGAGCCTATGCCTTTCATTATCTTGGTAATTGTCTTCCGCGATGCCTATTGCCGCCATGCTTGCCGAACTGAAGCAGCATAAAGAGGCTAAAACTATTCTTTTCATACTTTCCTTTATCCACTGACGTAAAACAAAAATATAACGCCGCATTAAGGGGCAGCAACGCGCTACCACCAAACTTCAATTTAATACCGTAAACACAGATGCCAAGATTTAAACCAAGCTCGCCACGCGTTGACTGTCCCTCTTGAATGCTTTGTTATGTTTCTGTGGGACTTGGTACTAACTTAGGAAACTCAAATACCAACTTTAAAAGCATCTCTGTAAACAAAACTAGCTCCTTAGCATCGTCAACTGTCATGGCATGAACTTCGTGGTTAGCCTCATTTCCTTTCTGCCGAATGTGGTCTACCCAATGTCTCGCATTCGGTGGAATATAGTTTTCTACAGACAGATGATTTATATAAGTCACAAAGCTCTTACCAGCTTCAGCCCCCAACTCAACAGCTATGTTCATTAGTATTTTTCTACACAGCAGTACCGCCGCTGTATAACAATTTTGGCTAGTACAGCGCCTTGCTTCTTTATAAAGACTATAAAGCTCTTCGGGAACATGACTCACTGCGTTTCCAAATGAACTCTCTGGAAACTTACCGTGATTCGGGCTAAAAAATGTAGGAGCATGACAATTTGAACATATCCAAATACCTCCTATAACCTGTCCACTACCATCACCGTGTTCCCCTATAGGAAGACCTTTTGTTGATGAGACCTTATCTCCACAATAGCCACAACGCCAAGACATATTGGGTAAGTCTGTAGGTCTTCTCCAATTCATATAACCTTTGTCTAAAAATTCCAAATTTTCCTCCTTGAAACATAACGCCGCGTTAAGGGGTGAACAACGCAAACCACCCAACCTAAGCCATTGTGCCTTAAACACAAAAGCCAAACATTGAACCAAAACCGCCAAGCGTTGAGAATCCCTCTTAAACGCTTTGTTATACCACTACTCAAAGCTTTTCACTGAACTCCCCGCACTGCTTACACTTGTAACCATGCTTGTAAAAAAACAGTGGAAAACCCAGTAAGATAAATACTAAGAAAGCTGGACGCTTACCTTTTGTAAATGCAAATAGCTCTGTGCTACCACAGTTAGGGCAAACATCTTTTGCTTCATCAACGGCAACTTCATTTTCCAATGATTCTGAAAAGTCACTACTAAGTATTTGTTTCGCTTCCTCTGCATCACTCTCGGCCACCATCAGACGAACACCGCCCATGGCGTTTGAATAAAGCCACTGAGTATTCACCGTGTGCTCGTCAGCGATGTGACTGTCTATTCCGGCACTATCTAGGCTCGCTTTCGCAATATGGGCTTCATGAGGAAAAGAAAACCTTGCTACTACAATCACATTTTACTCCTTGTGGTATAACGCCCTGTTAAGGGGTGAGCAACGCAATACCGAAGCCACCGCACACCACCTTAATCACTAATATCAACGCATTGTAAAAATGCCACGCGTTGCGAATCCCTCTTGAACAGTTTGTTATGTGCAGAGTATGCGCAGAACCAAAAATGCACTTGTAGCTGTCATAGCAATACCAAGAGTTACGTACGAACTATGAATTAGCCAATACCGTTTTTTCTTGTATTTTTCATTGGCTTTCCAACATTGTTCATCTTTCGATTTTTTCAACTCTTGTGTAAGCGCAAAGAATCGCTTTGCATCCACACGAAGTTCATAAAGGCATAGAACAACAGTAATAACAAAACTGATTAAAGCGGCAGAAAGTAAAATTTGCTCTAAATCTGAGTATTTTTGATCATCCTTAGTCAAAGCCAAGAAAAAAACACCTGTTGCACCTGATGAAACCGATAAGATGTAAGCTCTCAGTCGATTTCCTGCATCTTTAGCTAATTCATGATATTGATTAATTTCGTCCTGCATACTTCATCCTGCACATAACGCCCTGTTAAGGGGTGAGCAACGCAATACCAAAGCCGCCGCATACCACCT
>NZ_MQVK01000057.1:0-300 GCF_002002385.1 Vibrio sp. SALL6 | reverse complement strand
AGCTCTTTAACAATATAGACCTATCAATCTGTGTGGGCACTCGTTGATGATAATCCAATTAGATACCTCGGTATCAAATTAGGTTTCAATGAAACGAAGTGACCATTGAATCTTCGGATTCAGCACAGTCAATTCAAACATTACTTTATGTAATGTTCAGTATTCATTGAGCCGAACAAAACTTTAAATTGAAGAGTTTGATCATGGCTCAGATTGAACGCTGGCGGCAGGCCTAACACATGCAAGTCGAGCGGAAACGAGTTATCTGAACCTTCGGGGAACGATAACGGCGTCGAGCGG
>NZ_MQVK01000056.1:0-35081 GCF_002002385.1 Vibrio sp. SALL6 | reverse complement strand
ATATAAAGGAGCGTATTTAAAATGAAGTTTTTGATACATCAATCATTAATTATCATTATTCAGATAATTTAATTAATACGAAATATGTCAATTAATAATGCTCTAGGAGATTAGCATGCAGTCTAATACGTATCTTAAATACGCAGATATTAAAGGTGAAGCGACAGCGGAACAATATAAGGATTTAATTACACTACTATCTGTAGATTGGAGTGTTGGTCGTGAGATTTCTTCTTACACGGGTACAGCAATGGACCGTGAAGCAAGTGCAACACGCCTATATGATTTAACTATCACTAAACTTCAAGATCGTTCGTCTCCTGATCTATTCAAGGAAGCAACAATCGGTAAAGGTAAACCTGCAGTATTCCACATCACTAAGCAGGGTGAAAAAGTTGAAGAAATCATGAAAATCGAACTGACTGATGCGATGATTTCTAACTACTCAGTATCGATTCAAGATGATCGCCCAGTAGAAACTATCACAATTTCATACACTGAAATGATGATGACAGTGACACCTACTGATGACAAAAACAACACTTCTGCTCCGTTGGTTTACGGCTACAGCGGTGTTAAAGGTCAACAAATGTAATTTATTGTGCGGAGGGGTTATCTCCTCCGCCATTTCAAAAGGAAATATAAGTATCCAATGAAAAAAGCAAGTCAAGACAACAACTTTATCCGTATTTCTTCTCCGTTTGGAAAAGATGCTCTTATTCTCAATTCGTTCGAATATAGAGAAGGGATCTCGGAGCTTTTTTCATTGCGTGCTAAAGCTTATTTTAATGATCAAAAAAATGAGCTCAATGAAATCGTGGGTAAAGAAGTAACGATTTCAGTGGAAAATAGTAGTCGTGTTTCTAAAAGTCCGCGTTTTTTCCATGGCATTGTCTCTGCTGCAAAGCTCGAAGGCCAGAGAGTGATGAATTCTCATAATGGAGAAAACTACAAAAATATTGAAATTATTGTTGAACCGAAAGTTAAGTTCGCAGCGTACAGAAATAATTGTAAGATCTTTCAGAAGAAAAATATAAAAGACATTATTTCCGAAGTGCTTTCAGAGCATGGTGTTGCATTTAAATTTGAACTAAAAAATACGTATCCCCAATATTCCTACAAAGTTCAGTATGAAGAATCTGATCTTGCTTTTGTTCAGCGCCTCCTAGCCGAAGAAGGGCTCTCTTTTTGCTTTAGTCACTCTAAATCATCCCATGTCCTAGATATTTTTGATGATGTAAGCTTTTACAAACCCAGTCCTGAGTTTATGGTCGATTTCGATACAGGCAGTTCAGAGTCGAGTCACATTTCTGCTTGGAACGAAACACAAGTTTTAACGACTAAAGCAAGCCAGAAGTCTGGTTTCAATATGCTAAAACCAACCTCACAACCCAAAAACGTAGCCGCTGGTGATACTGCACTGTTTACAGTACCTGCGAGTGAGTATTTTGAGTATCTGGGTGAAACAGAAAGTGACGATCAGTACTCGCTTCGAAACACTCACGCAATTGAATCCCTTCAACAGAACGTTTATCTATGTAGCGGAGAGGCGAGTTGTCGAACCTTTTCTGTGGGTAAATGTTTTAAGTTCAAAAAACACGAAGATAAATCGCGAGTAGGAAAAGAATATGTCTTGGCCTCTGTGACGATTTTTGCTTCTGTGTTTAATCAAACAGGTCTGGGTGGCACCGCTTCTCAAGGTGTTCGTGTTGCGTTTACTTGTGTGGACTCTAAAACCATTTTAAGGCCGGCGGTTACTTACCCTAAACCGCAAATTAAAGGTCTTCAAACAGCCATTGTGACTGGTAATAAAGACGGTGAGGTATACGTTGATAAACATGGCAGAATAAAAGTACAGTTCCATTGGGATCGTTTGGGTAAGTACGATGTAAATAGTTCGTGTTGGATTCGAGTTGCTCAAAGTATTGCCGGAAATGGATGGGGTGCGGTGTTTCATCCTCGGGTAGGGCAAGAGGTTATCGTAGAGTTTGTGAATGGCGACCCAGATCAACCTATTGTCACGGGTGCGCTGTATAACGGGAGCCAGTTGCCCCCGTATTCTCTTCCAGAGAAAAGTTCTCAAAGCGGTTTTAAGTCCCGCTCAGTTCAAAAAGGAAACGCAAATTTCAACGAGTTACGCTTTGAAGATAAACCTGGTGAAGAACACATTTACCTTCACGCAGAAAAGTTGTTCCAAATGTTAGTCGAAGACTGCGTAGATATTGTTGTTGAGAACAATAAAGTTGAGAAAGTAACCAACGATGTCACTCAAGACGTTGGAAAAAATGCGACGTTAAAAGTGGGAGAAAACTATACCTCCGACACTGGCAAAGTGTTGTCCCTCAATGCAGGGAAAAGTATTGAAATTAAAGTCGGTGGAGCCTCAATTCAAATGTCGAGTTCTGGCGAAATCAACATTAAGGGCAACAAGATTTCTATCAATGGCTCTGCAATCGCATTGAAAGCAGGACAAATCTCTTTGAATTAAGAGGGAACTTAGAATGGGTAAACCAGCAGCAGTGATTGGAAGTTTTCACCTTTGTCCAAAGAAAACAGGCAAGATCCCTCATGTTGGAGGTCCTGTTGTTATGGGTTCTCCAAATGTAAAAATAGGAGGCATCCCTGCCGCGAGAAAAGGTGACAAACTCGTTTGTATCGGGCCGCCTGACAGCATATCTGCGGGGTCTTCTAGCGTTAAGATTAATGGTAAACCGGCTGCTAGATCAGGAGACTCTACATCTCATGGTGGAAAAATTCTCGTCGGTGTACCGACCGTCCTCATCGGGGGATAGATGCGAATTGGTTTTAAGATGCCTTTATGTCTTATTGACGATGAGGAAGTACAAGTCAGCTCTATTCTCGATGCTTCATTTAGGTTTTTCGGTGAAAAAACACAAAACGTTAACAATGAAGTTTATGAAGAACGACTGTTTAAGCTGATTGCGTCACATGAGAGAAGCTTAAAACAAGCAGAAGTATCTGGTTGTGTTTGCGTATTGTTGCCCCAACTCAGCGACAAAACGCTACTGAAAAAAATCATGCTTGAGATATCATCTGCCTTAGGTGGTCATCCAAGTACAAATATCTACTTGTATCCTTACGGGCAGGCATCCTTTTTGATGGCTCTTGGAAGAATAGAAAGAGAGTTGGTCTCAAGTCGACCTACCTGGGTTTTGGGATTTAATGCCAAAAATGATGACGTGAATGGTTCGCGTAGTTCGGTCGTGGCGGCGAAATGCGAGCCGAGTAAAGGTGGTTTATTCAGCAGAAACGTTTGTGTTGATTTAGATGCCACACAACACTCAATCGCAGTAGAGAAGGTCATGCAGCAGTTAGGGCTTAACTGTAAATATCCGGTGAGTGACTTTACTGTATCTGTTGAAGGCGAAGAGCCTATTTGGATGCATCATATTCAGAGCTTCTCACCGTGGATTACCTCCGACACGAGATACCATTTTCTGAATGTGAAGTTAGGTTCGCTTGGAGCCTGTAGCGGTATTCTCAAAGCAGTTTGCCTGTATCAACAACAATTGAACGAGGCGAGCGAACGCTTTCACGCTGTTCAGCTAGACATCGAGCCAAGTGGGTATGTTGTTGGAGCCTTATTTGGTCGAAATGAGAGCGAAAATTCTTAGATCAATCAACACAAACCACATGAAAAGCTTACGAAGTCACGATATTCTAACGGGATAATAAGATAACGCCATGTTTGTGGCAGAAAGTGAATTCGAATGAAGTTTATCCACACCTCAGATTGGCATCTTGGCCGACAGTTTCACAATGTCTCTTTGCTTGAAGATCAGCAGGCAGTTCTTGAGCAACTTATCCAATATATTGAAAACAATCCGGTTGATGCTGTAATCGTTGCCGGAGATGTCTATGATCGCTCCGTTCCACCAACGATTGCTATCGAGTTGCTTAATCGAGTCGTAAAGCGAATCTGTGGTGAGCTCAATACTCCTATGATATTGATTTCAGGCAATCACGATGGCGCAGAGCGTTTGGGTTTTGGTTCTGAGCAAATGAAACGTTCGGGATTGCATATCATCAGCAATTTTGAAGATATGTTAACGCCAGTTGTGATTGAAACGAAAGCCGCTGGTCATGTCGCTTTCTATGGAATGCCATACAATGATCCTGAACAAGTACGTTATGTGTATAAAGAGCCGGTGTCGACACACGATGAAGCTCATAAACTGATTGCCGAAAAAATTACAGAGCAGTTCCAATCTGAGCATCGAAATATTCTAATCAGTCATTGCTTTGTAGATGGTGCTATTGAATCTGAATCAGAGCGACCGCTCTCTATCGGTGGCTCTGATCGAGTTAGCCACGAGCACTTTTTAAACTTCGATTATGTCGCGTTAGGTCATTTGCACCAACCTCAAAAGAAAGGTGAGGAGTACATTCGTTATTCTGGTTCGTTGATGAAGTACAGCTTCGGTGAACAAAATCAAAAGAAAGGCTTCACATTAGTTGAAATCGGCAAAGATGGCTTTATTGGGGCGGAACATATTGAGTTAACGGCGCCTCATGAAATGCGTATCGTTGAAGGCGAATTGGAACAAATTCTAGAGTGGGGCAAAACGGACCCGAAAAATGAAGATTATTTACTGGTGAGATTAATGGATAAACACGCCATTTTGAATCCGATGGAGAAACTTCGTACGGTTTACCCGAATGTTTTGCACCTAGAGAAGCCAGGAATGCTAATTGGTGTCGAGCAAGAAATGGCGCAAGCTAAGCTCGCTCGCAGTGAAATTGACATGTTCAAAGATTTCTTTGCTGAAGCACAGGATAGTGAATTATCCAATGAGCAAGAGCAAGCAATCAGCGACATCATTAAGCAACTTTCACAGCAGTAAGGGCCAAATATGAAACCAATCAAACTCACGATGCAAGCCTTTGGTCCGTTTGCGAAAACAGAAACTATTGATTTTGAAAAGCTTGGAAGTAATGCTTTATTTTTAATTAATGGACCTACTGGCTCAGGTAAAACCTCGATCTTAGACGCGATTTGCTTTGCGCTATATGGCGAAACCACTAGCAATGAACGTCAAGGGATCCAAATGCGCTGTGATTTAGCATCGCCACAGCTGCTAACCGAAGTAATTCTAGATTTCTCTTTGCATGGCAAAGTTTACCGAGTGACTCGCGCGCCGGAGCAAGAAGCTCCGAAAGCCCGTGGTGAGGGCTTGACCGTTCGCAAACACACGGCGTCATTGTATGAATTGGGTGAGACAGAAAAACTCATCACCAGCAAAACGACCCAAGTTAAAACTGAGATCACTAATATTATCGGTTTGAACGAAACTCAGTTCCGTCAGGTTATGGTATTGCCTCAAGGTAAATTTCGCGAGCTGTTATTAGCAACGTCTAAAGAGCGTGAAGAGATCTTTGGCCAGTTGTTCGAAACGGATATCTACAAAAAGATTGAATACGCCTTAAAAGACAAAGCAAGCTTGATAAGCAAAGCAAAAGATGAGTTTGATAACCAAATTCGTGGCGCGCTTCAAGTTGCGGGAGTGACATCAGAAGCGGAATTAACAGAACAACGTGAAACGCTGTCTGTCCAATTCGCGTCAGCGCAAAAGCGAGAGCAGGAATCGCTTGCTCAGTTAAATGCCGTGAAAACAGAAATTCAGAGAGCTGAAACGTTAAGTAATGAATTTAAAAAGCGTGAACAAGCAGAAGCCTCGCTCCATCTGCACTTGCAACAAACTGAAACCATTTCGGCTCGCCAACTGCAGTTAGAGAATGCGAAAAAGGCGAGTAGGATTGAACTGCCTTATATCACGCTGCAAAATGCCGCCCAGCAAGTTCAAGATTTAAACCAAAAGGTTGCCGTTCTTTCTCAAGATTTAAAAGCCGCTGACGACGTCTTAAAAACGAAGGAACAAGCCTTCCAACAGGCAAAAGAACAAGCTAATCGGGTTCCTACGCTGACAGAGCAGCAATACCAACTTGAAAGCATGAAAAGCAAGTTGGTCGAGAAGGTTGAACTAGATAGTGCCATCGCTGCAGGACTTCAGCAGAAATCAGAATTTGAAGAAACGCTAAAAAAATACATAGTGTTTAGGGAAAAACTGACGCAAGACGCCCTGCAAGCGCAAAAAGTGTTGGAGCAAGCTCGCATTGATGTCGCAAGTATTGGTGGTGTGGATGCAGAGATCAAACAGCAGCAGCGTTTGATGTCGGATCTTCAAAAGTTAGGTAATTTAAATCAAGAGCTTTCAAAGTTAGATGCATTGACGTCAAGTAAACAAGCCTCGGTAACTCAAGCCAAGTCTTATTATGAAAACCTTCAACGTGAAGCGGATGCGTTAGAGCTCAGTTGGCATAATGCGCAAGCGGCAGTTCTTGCTCTTCGTTTACAAACTGGAGAGAAGTGTCCCGTTTGTGGTAGTACCGAACATCCTCTACCTGCTCAATTTGTTGGTGATGAAGTCACAAAAGAGCAAGTTCAACAGGCTCGTCATCAGGAGCGTGAGGCTCAAATCACGCTGAACCAATTGAGCAACCAGTTGGAACAACACAATATTACGATTGCTCAATACACGCAGCAAATTGAGCAAATGGTTTCGGAGTTGGGGCAGAACGCGAACCTAGAGCTGCAAGCATTACAGGCATCAATTCATCAACTCAATGAACGATTACAGCATTTGAACGCAATTAATATTGCTCAGCTTGAGCAAAGCGTGAACAAGTTGAATCAACGTTGTGTGGTTGGCGAAGGTAAGATCAACGATTTGCAAAACCAGATGGCTGCAAATGAATCGACGATTAAAGCAAATCAGCAGCAGTTAGCGAAATTGAGTGCGTCATTAGGTGATAAATACACATCACTAGAGCAACTAGAAAACGACTTGACTCAGATACACAAGCAAATTGTTGAGCTGAATAACGGCCTAGAATCTGCGCAAGCGCAGTTACAACAAGCTGTGCTGGCGAAATCAAAAGTCGATAGTCAGTTGACGACTCACCAACAGTGGCTGTTGGAAGCGAATAGTAGACTGGAAGATGCTAAAACCGAATGGGAAAGTGCACTAAAAGCGAGTGCGCTTGCTGATGAAGCGCACTTCTTACAGAGTAGAGTGAGTGAACAACAAACTCAAACTTGGCAACAAGAAATAGATAACTTTAAGCAGACACAAATTCAGTTAGAACAAACTCTTGCGGATTTAAATCAAGCTTTGAAGGCGGTCGAGAAGCCTAATTTAGAAGCGCTTAACGGGAGTTTAAGCACTGCTCAACATTCGTATCTAGAAATTAGAAATCAGCTGGATAGCACGCGTTCACTGTTTGAAGGCTTGGAAAAAGTTCGCAATGAAATTTCGAATCTACACGATAAAAACCGTAAATTAGAGGAAGAGTACAAAGTTTTCGGTACGCTTTATGATGTCGCCAGTGGTAAAACGGGCAGCCGTATCAGTTTACACCGATTTGTGTTGGGGGTTTTATTGGATGATGTGTTGATTCAAGCTTCTCAACGACTGAGTTTGATGAGCAAGGGTCGATATATTCTAGCGCGTAAAACAGAGGGTTTCAAAGGTGCTGCAGGGCGAGGACTTGATCTCGTGGTGGAAGACGGTTACACCGGAAAAATGCGTGATGTTGCAACGTTGTCGGGGGGAGAATCCTTCATGGCAGCTTTAGCTTTGGCATTAGGCTTGTCTGATGTCGTGCAATCTTACAGCGGTGGAATTCGTTTAGATACGTTATTCATCGACGAAGGCTTTGGTAGCTTGGACCCTGAATCTCTCGATCTGGCGATTCAAACATTGGTCGACTTGCAGCAAACGGGCCGCATGATTGGCGTAATTTCACACGTGTCTGAACTCAAAGAGCAGATGGCGTTGCGAATCGATGTTGAACCGTCTAGGTTTGGTTCTACCGTTTCGGTTAAATCTCAGATGCTAATATCTAAATAAAAATCAGATAGTTAAATGAAAACAAAAAAGCCCCTTTATGGGGCTTTTTTATCGACTCTGACACTTATTGTTCACAGAAGTGACCTTCTTTTGGCGATTGAGTAATCGCGTACTCTCCGTCGAGATTACGATACACAATAGTGTTCCAAATCGAGCCATCATCCATTTCAAATTCAATTGCGTAGTTCACACCGCTCACTATTTGTGCATGAACTGTCAGAATTTGTTTGAATGACGAAAGAGTATCCATTTGTTTCAGGACAAAGGCCATCGCCTTTTGTGCATCAGGGGTAGCATCAAATTCGTTCCACCCACCTGGCATGTTTCCCTGTGTATTACATACATCTGCCGAGGCTGTTACATGTGTCGTCTCTTCTTGGTTTTTTGGTTGGCAACCAACAAGCAACCCCAAAATTGCACAAGTCGACACTGTTTTTAACATCATAACCATCACCTCTATTCATATCGGATCGTATTATAGTGGTGATGAAATCACGCCATTGTCTATGTTGTGCAAACTTTTGATATGCACAAAGTTAATTCGATGAGTAATTGGAGCGAGTTTACATAGAAAATAAGCACGATAAATCAAACACTCTGTTCTTGATAAATCAGTTTACAGTGTAAAAACTCACGATGTTGTTGCCTACGAAGACTCAATTTACTCGAGAATTGGGGCAGCGTTAAGCGCAATAAATTAAATTTAATATGAGTCATAGTTCACATGTTTGGTGTTTGAATTTCTTATCAATCATACAAAACACTACTATCACCGACCTGTAAAAATAAGCCGTAGTTTGACTAATTGCAGCGTTCTTCGTCAATTTGTTGCCAGCGCCATGGAGGGCGCTATATGAAAAGGATAAATGTCATAGGTAGTAGCGGCAGTGGTAAGTCTACTTTCGCAAAAGCCTTAGCTCAGAAGCTCGACGTTACACATATCGAAATGGACAAATTGTTTTGGAAAGCGGGCTGGCGAGAAAGCACCGACCATGAGTTTTTCAGCAACTTAAAAACGGCCCTCACGCAAAGCGAATGGGTTTTGGATGGAAACTATTCTCGAACTGAAAGCATAAAGTGGCAAGACGTCGACACGATCATTTGGTTGGACTATTCAAGAACGGTGACGTTTTATCGAGCGATCAAACGTGCACTCACACGTATTTACACAAAGCAAGAGCTGTGGGAAGGGACTGGTAACAGAGAAAGTCTGTATCGACTGTTTACAAAAGACTCTATCGTATTATGGTCTATTAAAAACTATGACAAACGACGACGAAAATATCTTCAACTGAAACGTGAATTGAGCGGCTCACCCATTCAATTTGTTCATTTGACTAACCCGAAAAAAGCACAAGCTTATCTCGAAAAACTATAAAATAAGTAAAAGCTAAGAGAAAACAGATAGATGGACATTATTTTTGTGCGACATGGCGTGCCAGATTTTTCATTAGCTGATGAAAGATGCATGACGCAGTTAGAGAAAGATTACGCGCCGTTAGATCGAGCGTATTTATCGGAACTTCATCAAAAGCTTACCAACGCCGTATTCGATGATGCGCAGGCTATTATTTGTTCACCATATACGAGAGCGCTCCAAACGGCGGAGATCCTTAACCGTCGTCATGGATTTGAATTGTTTGTCGAACACGATCTGAGAGAGTGGCGGGCGGATACTTCTGGTGGTTATATTTCGTTGGCCGAGCGAGACCGGCGTTGGCACGAATATCGCGAGTTGCTAAAACTAAGACTGCCGATGAGCGACGAGCGCTATGAGCATGTGACAGCGTTAAAAGCACGAACGATGGCGGTTTTGGAAAGGTACAGACAATATGACAAAGTTATTGTCGTCAGTCATTTCAATGTTTTTGAAGCTTTGCAAGGTTATCAGGAACAAGGGTTAGCTTGCGGAGATTCTAAAATCTTTCGTCTGTGATCGATTTTCAATCTTATAGAGTAAAATCAATGAGTAATCGCTATTGGAGTTAAAAATGAAATCTATAAAAGCATGGATGTTGTTATGTTTGATCGCGATGTTTGGTTGTACGTCAAAACCAGATGATGTTGAGCCTGTAAACAACTTTGCACTCCAACCCTACCTCGGTAAATGGTATGAAATCGCTCGACTGGATCATTCCTTTGAGCGCGGCCTCTCTAACGTTACGGCTGAATACGAATTGCGTGAAGACGGTGGTGTCACGGTTATCAACCGTGGTTATTCGCAAGAAGATAAAAAGTGGACACAAGCCGAAGGCAAAGCGTATTTCGTTGGAGATGAAAACATCGGCCATCTTAAAGTTTCATTTTTTGGCCCGTTCTATTCCTCGTACATTGTGTTCGAGCTAGGAGAAAACTATGAGTATGCCTTTATCTCAGGTTTTAACCATGATTACTTGTGGCTACTTTCTCGGAAACCAAATGTCGATAAGGCGACGGTGGAGCGATTTAAGCGAGTCGCCAAAGAGAAAGGCTTTGCGCTAGATGAGTTGATCCTGGTCGATCAAAAACAGTAAATTGTCCAACTGCTGACCTTACAGTAAGGTTCGATGCTTCATAAAGCTCAGTGGTGTTTGTCCTGTTTGTTTTTTAAAGAACGCAATGAATGCGCTGTCTGATGAAAACTCCAAACAATGGGCAACATCACTGACTTGCCTCTCCTCACACAACAGCTCTATTGCCTTTAACAATCGCCATTGCTGACGCCAATCTTGATAAGACATGCCTGTTTCGGACTTATACAGTCTTGTAATTGTCTTACCGCTTGCCCCGATTGTTTTCGATAAATGGTTGAGATCAGGAGCAATGAATCCGTCTTTTGTCATCGCGTTTCGAAATGAAGCCAAACGACGATCCGATGGCAATGGTAAAGTGAGCTCGAATTGCTTTGCTTGATAAAACTCTTCCCAAAACAATATGGTTGTCGCATTCGTTTTGGTTTGTTCTATGTCCCACTCCCACAAAGCCATTTTATTGATCAGTGCTTTTAGGAGATAGTTAACTTCAATCATCACAATGCTTTTCGGGCAAGAAAATTTGTCACAATCGAAATAAACAGAACGATACGCCACAACATTCGTCATTATGGCGCGATGTGGAGTATGAGGTGGGATCCACACTGCTTTGGTTGGCGGCAAAATACAAATGGAATCATTTAGGGCAAACGTCATGCATCCCTGTGGCGCGTAAAGTAACTGACCTTTATGGTGCTGATGCATCCCTGAGTCGTGTCTACCAACATCTGCAGCAATGCCGACCACGTTGGCTGTGAGCTTGTCTGCATCAAACTGAGTGTTTTCTTCAATAAGTGCCATTTGTCCGAATTTTGATGTTTTTGGTCTTAATGATGTTAATGGGTAAAGCATAACGCCTTCTATACTGCGCGCCAAGTTAAGTTTGTTACCCACTTAAGCTTCTGAATTCATCAGGTCGAAGTGGGATAGAGAGGCAAAAATGAAAACGAAACCTTCTATTGGATTAATGGTTGTGATGCTGATGTTTCCACAAATTGTAGAGACGATTTACAGCCCTGCACTTGGTGATATTGCACAGTCATTCTCAGTCACCTATTCGCAAGCAGCGCAAACCCTGTCGATCTACTTTACAGCATTTGCAATCGGAGTCGTGGTTTGGGGTCTATTAGCAGATAAATGGGGAAGACGTCCAACCATGCTAGTTGGCTTGCTCGTTTATGGGCTTTCTGCATTGGTTGCGATGCAAACTGACCGCTTTGATGTGGTCATGTTGGCTCGAGCGTTGAGCGCCTTTGGTATTGCGGTGGGTTCTGTGGTGACGCAAACCATGTTGCGGGACAGTTTTTCTGGCGAAGAGTTGGGTAAAGTATTCGGCGTAATGGGAATAGGAATTTCTGTCAGTCCGGTGATTGGCATGTTGCTCGGCGGCCAGTTAACCGCATTGGGCGGCTATCAAACCGTCTTTTTTACACTGTTTGTCATGGCGTTATGCTTGTTTGTTTACAACGTTTTCAAACTGCCAGAGACACAAATTCAGAAACAGCCTTTGAATATGGGTTCACTTCTGGGGCGAATGCTGAGAGATGCGCAAATCTGGCAATCGACGTTATTAGTTGCGCTCTACAATATCGCATTGTTTTCTTACTACCAATTAGGTGCTTTCACATTTGAGGCGTTAGGTTTTAGCTCATCGGAGTTTGGATACAGTGGCGTTGTACTTGGCTTAGGTACATTTGTCGGCAGCTTGTTGAATAAATTTTTATTGGGTAAAGGACGGACGCAAACATCTTTGTTGTGGATCGCATCGATACTGTTGTTGGCTGGTGGGTTTGGTGTCTTTTGGGCTCAAACATCTATTTGGTTTTTAGTTCCAATGTTATTGGTCGTGATGGCGTTTGGCATTGCGATACCTAACGTACTAAGCGCTGCTTTGGTGGATTATAAACAGCAAGCGGGCAGTGCTGGCGCAGTATTTGGGCTGATGTACTACTTACTGATTGGGTCGGGGCTTGGATTGGCAGGAATAATTCAAAACCTAGGTGTAGTACAGACAAGTTGTGCAGTAACCGTATTGTTAGTGACAATGTCACGAATGAAGAAATAGATTTTATTCGTAAAAAGCCCCACTAAATGAGCGGGGCTTTTTGTTGCAAATTGACCTATCCGAAAAAGTGCTTTCAAATAGCGAACAACTAGGGCTATTTGATTAGGCGAACAACCAATGAACCAGGAGCCCTGATCGACTCAATGTTGTGACTTAATACCTTGCCACTAGTCGGTGCCATGTAGCGCTGAATTTCGTCACCAAAGCTATCGTATTGAATCGCAAGCAATTGACCTTGTTCAACGGTATCCATCATTTTCACTTGTGGTAGAACGAAGCCACCAAACTCGGCTCGAATACTGATGATCTCGTTACCTTCAAGGCAAGGGATGACTGGCGAAGCTTCACCAGAAATCACTTCGTGGCGTTTTAGCACGTTAAAAATCCCCGCAACCGTACGATCAATCAGCGCTTGCTCAGTGTAACGCCCCATGCCCACTTCGATAGTAATGCTTGGAGTGCCGCTGTTGTTCCACACGGTTTCTAAAACACCTGCGTCCCCCGGATCGTTTAAGATAGCGTCTGGGTTAATTGAACGAGCCATTTCCAACGATTGTTCGATACGGAAATCGGCAAACACATACAATGGGTAAGCTGCACCACTGGTTTGGGTGTGCAGATCAATTGCAAGCTCTGCATTTGGCTTAAGCAGATTGTTCCATAATGCAAACAGGTAGCGATTGGCCTCATTGCCGTTTGCGTCGCCTGGGAAAAAGCGGTTTAGGTTTGCTGGTGAGGCATCAGGATCTGCGGAGTAAAAATCGCGGCTGTGGTTCAACATACCCGTTAAGTTGATGGTTGGAACAACAGTGACAGTGCCCGCCAGTTCTTTGCCGATTAGCTCTCGAGCTGTTTTTTGCGCGGCAAGAACGCCGTTGTATTCATCGCCATGAACACCGGCAGTGATCATAATTTTCTTGCCCGGCTTGCCGCCTTTGAATACCAATACTGGTAGGTATTGCCACTGAGATAGGGCATTGGTTGCAATGCGGAACCAGAATTTATGCTCGCCAGCAGGCAAGTCAGTTACGTCGAGAGATTGAATGACTTGATGACCTTGAATTACGTCATCCAGAAATTGTGTTGCCATTAAAGTTGTCACTCCAAAACATCGTTTTGATGCTTATTTGCCATTTGGCTTGAATCAAAAAAGGCGAGAACTTGTCTCGCCTTCTTATCTGTTAATCAGTTTACGCAAAACCCATCACGTGAGCTGCGACGACGACAATGCTCGATAGGGTAAAGAGTAATAGCATAAAGCGCCAGCAGAATTTCGCCCAGTCACCCCAGTCGATACGACACACGCCAAGCGTTGCCATTAGGGACGCAGAAGTAGGAACGATCACGTTAGTGAAACCATCACCCAGTTGGAATGCCAGAACCGCTACCTGACGAGTTACGCCAGCGATGTCTGCAAGAGGAGACAACAGAGGCATCGTAAGTGCTGCTTGGCCAGAACCCGAGGTCACGAAGAAGTTGAAGATGGATTGGAACACATACATCAACCAAGCTGCGGCAACATCAGGAAGGCCGCTGATCACGCCGCCTGCGCTGTTCAAAATCGAGTTCAGTACGCTTGCTTCATCGGTAGTACCACCACCTAGAATAAGCAATACACCTTTCGCACAGCCAACCAAAAGAGCAGGAGCTAGCATGATTGCTGCGCCTTCTTTGAATGCGTCCGCCGCACAGTTAAGGGTCATGCCGTTTAGGCGGAAGATCGTACCGATGATGGCAACCACAAAGCCCATTGTGAAGAACTGAGAAGCGATTTCTGGGATGTACCATGCTTTAGATACTACGCCCCAAACCACCCAAATCGTTGTTGCGATAACCGTTAGAATAACGAGCGTGTCTCCGAAGTTCCAACGAGAGTCGTGGCTACCTAGTTCTTGCTGACGGAAGTATTTATCCGTACGGCGGCTGTAAGAATACTCAGGGTTTGCTTTGATGCGAGACGCATAAACCATCGTAAAGGCGATACCGATGAGTGTAAAACCAACCCAAAGTGCCATACGAACCGTCATGCCCGATAGCACAGGAATACCAGCAATACCTTGTGCAATCGCAACCGAGAATGGGTTCATCCAAGATGTCGCAAAACCAATCTGAGTCGCAACGTAAGTCACCATTACGGTCGTAATGCCGTCATAACCTAGGCGAACCATCAATGGAGCGATGATGATGGCGAACGCCACCGCCTCTTCACCCATCCCAAAGACAGCGCCGCCCAAAGAGAACAGCAAGAACAGAACAGGAATGAAGAGCGCTTCGTTACCTTTGGTTTTGTCGATCAGGCGAAGGATACCGTTGTCGATAGTGCCCGTGCGCATCACGACACCAAAAGCGCCGCCGATCACAAGCATAAACATGATAACGCCGATTGCGCTGCCCCATTTTGAACCTGAAACCAGACCTTCAAATGGGAAGTTCATCAAGCCGATACCGCCGCCAGAAGCGAAGAGACCCACTTTGTTGTAAACCAGCTCGCCGTTTTCGTCGGTTGCGTACGAGAAAGAAGACGGATCAATAACAGTACGTGTTTTTTCCGCACCATCTACCACGTAAGACACCTGTTGGCTATCAAAGTGACCAGCAGGAATTAGATAGGTAAGAATCGCAGCAAAGATACCAACAAAAAAGATTAAAATGAGAGTGTCAGGCATCTGCCATGATTGCTTTGTTGCAGCCGATTCCGATGGCTGCGCATGTGTGTGAGACATAACTTACTTCACGTCGAATCAAACAAAGCATGAAATATCGATAAAGTAGAATAAAAAGTCAATATTAATGCCTGTAGTGAACTATAAATTCATCAAATATTTGATCTGAAGTGTGTTTGATTGATTTGTGTTCATTTATTGGTGAAATGTGTTGTTGGTTTTATGTTCAGGAAAATAAATAGGCTCGTACTGCTGACGAGCCTTTTCTCACTCATTAATGCAGACCGTTTAGTCGCCTGATTGCTCGGCAAAAAATGCAGCAACATCGCGGAGATCTTCATCGTTCAGCATACGTAATTGCGCTTTCATCATCTCTGCCAGTGGCCCGGTTCGCAAACCATCCTGATAGGCTTTCATCGAGTCATACAAGTATTTAGGACTTTGACCTGCAAGGTTCGGATAGGCGTCATTACTGCTTAGTCCATTTGTGCCGTGGCAATATACGCAGCTTGGAGCTTTAACTTTGCCTTTCTCAGCATCGCCAAAAGGATTGGCATAAACGGTGGAGGTAAAAATGAGAGACGTTAAAAGGAGGGTTCTTAGCATTATGGATTCTCGATTTAGCGATAATTGACCGTAGAATAAAGCTTCCCCCAAGGGGAAGCTCAATGATCAAAATCAATCTAAAGCAGAGATTTAAGGCTCGATAGGAAGGTTTGAATATCTTCAGCAGAGATGTCTTTGTGTGTGACAAAGCGAATTGGGTTTCCTGGGCTGATGATGATGTTTTGTTGCTTGAGTTGTTCCGCTATGCTTTGGATATCGACTTTAGCATCCAACTTAGCAAACACAATATTGGTTTGAACGAAGTCAGGATTTACCGAGAAACCCGGTAGTTCAGCTAAACCTTCCGCCAATGCTTTTGCATTGATGTGATCTTGCTTTAACTGCGCGACTTGTTCCGTGATCGCCAGTTTACCTGCTGCCGCTAGAATACCTGCCTGACGCATTCCGCCGCCGACCATCTTTCTTAAACGGCGAGCTTTTGCGATGTATTCCTTGCTGCCAAGCAGCAGTGAGCCAACGGGTGCCGCAAGACCTTTCGATAAACAAATCGTCATGGAATCAAAGTATTGACCAATATCTTTGACGGGAACATCGAGCGCAACGGCTGCGTTAAACACGCGGGCACCGTCGAGATGCAGTTTCAGATTGTGTTTATTAACGAATTCACGAGCTTCCGCTAAGTAAGACAGTGGGATCACTTTACCGTTGATGGTGTTTTCTAAACTTAGCAGACGAGTACGAGCAAAGTGCGCGTCATCAGGTTTAATTGCTGCCTCTAATTTGTCAAATGGCAACGTGCCATCTGGATTATTTTCAATTGGTTGAGGCTGGATAGAACCCAGTACCGCTGCGCCACCTGCTTCATATTTGTAATTGTGCGCTTGCTGGCCGCATAAATATTCATCGCCACGCTCACAATGTGCCATTAACCCTAAAAGGTTTGCTTGCGTGCCAGAAGTGGTAAACAACGCTGCCTCAAACCCTGCTAATTCAGCCGCGAATTGCTCTAGCTCGTTTACGGTAGGATCGTCACCATAAACATCATCGCCAACAGGGGCGCTGAACATTGCTTCGCGCATAGCTTGGGTGGGTTGAGTCACTGTGTCTGAACGAAAATCCATGAATATCTCCTTGGTCCAAATTCCTAAATGTATCCGCAAAGGCGAGCTTTGCTTAAGCAAGCGATGGTTTTGGCATCGGTAATGGTGCCATCAATAATTTTTTCTTCGAGCTGTTCTCGTGACAATGTCACGACTTCAATCACTTCATCGTCGTCACACTCGTAGCGATTGGTTTTGGCTAAGTGTTCGGCGACAAACAAATACTGAATTTCATCACAAAACCCAGCAAGCGGTGTCACTTGACCGAGTGGGGTAAATTTTTCTGCGCTGAAGCCAGTTTCTTCTTCCAACTCACGTTGCGCGCAGCAGAGCGGGTCTTCTTCGCCTTCACGAGTACCTGCTGGTAACTCCAGAAGCCATTTATTGAGAGAAGGTCGAAACTGATTCACTAAGACTATATCGCCATTGGCAGCGATTGGCAGTATTACAGCAGCGCCTGGATGGTGAATGGTGGTGTGTGAAATGACTTGACCAGTAGGAAGCTGAACGTCTTCTTCAACCAAAGAAATTTGCTTCCATTTATGAATTGTTTTGCTCATGCAGTTGTAAACCCTAGCAATGACCGCAATTTGACGTTTTTGAACATTAACCACAAACGGTGGGAAACAAAAGCAAAAACTGTTGCAAGGCCACGAAAGCGTTTGCACTTTCAGTGAGCTATATCTCATAAATGGAAACTTTGATTGCTCAGCAAAGAGAGAGATAAGCATCTGTTATAAGGGTGATTCGAACAAATTACACTTGTAACAAAGTGATAACAAATGTATAAAAATAAATACACAGCATCAGTTCAGCAGCCGGAGTACGTATGATCCAACCTTCTTTTGCATCCAATGCCGAAAAAGCACTACTTTCCGAGCGTATTAACAAGCTTGCAAAAGCGTTAACTGATGGCGTTTATGAACGCGAACACACCATCAAACTCTGTCTCCTTGCCGCTTTGGCTGGGGAGAGCGTCTTTCTTTTAGGTCCTCCAGGTATTGCAAAGAGTCTTATTGCAAAGCGTCTTATCCAAGCTTTTGATAACAGCAGTTACTTTGAATACTTGATGACACGATTCTCGACACCAGAAGAAGTGTTTGGGCCTTTGAGTATCCAAGAGTTGAAGGACAACGGCCGTTATGTCCGACTCACCAAAGGTTACCTACCTACTGCACAAGTCGTTTTCCTTGATGAGATTTGGAAAGCGGGCCCTGCGATTCTGAACACTCTGTTGACCGTCGTGAACGAAAAAACATTCAAAAATGGCAGTGACATTGAACGTGTTCCAATGCGTTTGCTGGTTTCTGCTTCCAACGAATTGCCAGACGAGGATAGCGGCCTAGACGCACTGTACGACCGAATGCTCGTACGTGTGTTCGTAAACCGAATTCAGAATAAGCAAAACTTCAAATCCATGCTGACCGTTGGCACATCGCAAGAAGCGCAAATTCCGGAAGGTTTGGCGATTACCGATGAAGAGTATCACCAGTGGCAGCAACAACTCGACAAACTGACACTCACCGACAATGCATTTGAAAAGCTGTTCCAGCTAAAAACGATGCTGGAAACCAAAGTGGAAGCACAATTTGGTGACGCAGCACATACCGACATGTACGTGTCTGACCGTCGCTGGAAAAAGGCGGTTAAGTTACTGAAAGCGAGCGCTTTCTTTAATGGTCGTGATGAAATTAATCCTCTTGATCTGTTGTTATTGCAAGACTGTCTCTGGAATAGCCCTGAGTCGCGTGATGTCGTGCGTGAAGTGGTACAAGAATTCGCGCTCAAGCACGCTTTTGACCAACAAGACGCAGAGCAGGAAATCGAGTACTGCCGCGAGTCTTTGATTGATGTTCAGCATGAGCTAGAAGATACCTACCGCATGACGCTGACCTCTGAAGCAGCAACCGGTATTTTGCGCAAAGAAACCATGCGTTTCGATACTTCGAAGGCGAAAACCTACAAAGTGGGTGCGGCCGTTAACCTAGTGAAGTTGGTGATCTTGCAAAGCAACATGTCGGTATCGGAATCGGAAAAAGGGGATAGCCGCTGGGTTTATGTACCGAAAGATGAACTGGACCGTGTGATCAAAGATGGCCAAGGTGATGTGTACGGTTACGTAAACCAAAACACCAATATGTGTCGTCTGCGTTTTGATGTGGATGCGGCGAACAACTTGGTGATCCGCGATATTGCTAACCGCGGTATTTTGGTGAGCTTGGTAACGCAACAAGGTTTGGACATTGAGCTGTACCAAAAATGGTTGTCGCAAAGCGAAAAAGCCGTAAACCAACTGAGTGAAGCAGAGCACCACATGCGTAAAGTCAAAGCGAACTTTCATGATGCACTGCCACACAGTTTTGTGGATCCTGAATTACCACGTCTTATGGAGTCGAGTCTGCAACAGGTGAGCCAACGACTTGAGTCTATCCAAGGTGAAAGCGAGAAGATCATTCAACGCTTTAAAAACTTACATCAGTTTTTCTCTTAAGGAGACGACATGTTAGGTGCAGACGGACTCAACTTGGCGCTGATGGTGGCGGATTCAGGCATCATCGACAGTGCTGTAAATGATTTGATGGCTCGCTCTCAAGTCATGATGATGGCAGAAAACCGAGGTGTAAAATCGTCGGTGAAAAACCATTTGTTAAAATGGCGCGGCAACGTAAAGAAACGCATCACCAAAGTATGTGAGACGGAGCGTTTCCAACAAGAGCTCGCTTTATATCAAGAAGTGATTCACTGGGATGAAGACGAGTTTTTTGAGCGCATAGAGGATGTGATCAAAAAGCTTGAGTGGCACTCCGCGTTTTATATGCAAGCACGCCGCATGATGGAGAAAAACAAAGGGGTTAATAACCCGATGTTCCCGCATTACTTCTGTGACCAATGGTATCAAAGCCTTGCTGATGCAATTAAACAGGCGCAAGTAAGTGAGTTAGAAGCCAACAAAGAGAAAGTTCTTAACGATCTGTATCAACGTATGGAAACCATGCGCAATATGGATAAAGTGACGGAATCTGGCGACGCTGAAAGCGTAGGGCGCTTGTGGGATATGGCTTCGGCAAAACTCAGCAAAACCGATTTAACGGTGATGAAGCGCCATGCAGAGTTTTTGAAAAAGCACAAAGGCTTGCAAGAAATCGCAGAACAGCTTGGCCGTATGGCTGGGCAAGTGAATGATCCCGACTTAAACCGTGCACCAGCGGAAGAGCTGCAAATGGTTGAAGAAAAAAGCGACGAAGCGACTGATGATATCGTCGGTATCCATGAAAGTGATGATCTCAACAAGCTGCTGCCAAACGAGACCATGTTTTTGGCTTACCCTGAGCTAGAAGTTGTGTTCTACAAGCATCTGGTCGACAAGCGTTTAATGAACTATCGCACGCAAGGTAAATCTCGCACTTTACGTAAAGTCAAAGCGCATCGTCCAGACAACAAAGCTGTGGATATCGAAAAAGGGCCGTTCATCGTCTGTGTGGATGCCTCTGGCTCGATGAGTGGTTTCCCTGAGCAGTGCGCAAAAGCGATGGCGTATGCGTTAATGCAGATTGCACTGGCCGAACAGCGCGATTGTTACGTGATCATTTTCTCTACTGAACACATTACTTACGAGCTCACCAAACAAGATGGTTTGCGTGAGGCGGCGGATTTCTTAACGTACAGTTTCCATGGTGGTACAGATTTGGAGCCAACGCTTATCAAATCCATCGATTTGATGAGTGGAGATAAATACAAAAACGCCGACATGGTGGTTATTTCTGATTTTATTGCGCCAAAACAGCAAGATGAGCTGTTGGCAAAAGTGGATGCGCTTAAAGCGAAGAAAAACCGTTTCCATGCGATCAGTTTATCTAAGTACGGAAACCCTGCGTTAATGTCGATGTTTGATCATACTTGGTCTTACCATCCAAACGTTGTGGGACGTTTACTCAAGCGCGTAAGTAACGGTTAATCAAATAAAGCGGCGAATTCGCCGCTTTATTTTTAGTTCGTTTATCGGATGAAAGTGTTTGGGGCAGAATCAATAAATACGCAATTGGATCGAATTTTCATCTGATTGATTTAAAAAAAAGCAAACAAACAGAAAATGAAAGATTTTTGTTTGACTATCTTTTCTGAATCCGTAAAGTAGCAACCAACGCAACGGGGGAGACCTCTTAAAGCGTTAAAGAAAGGCGCGTTGGCAGAGTGGCTATGCAGCGGATTGCAAATCCGTGGACCTCGGTTCGACTCCGGGACGCGCCTCCATTTGCGACACTAGCTCAGTTGGTAGAGCGCAACCTTGCCAAGGTTGAGGTCACGAGTTCGAACCTCGTGTGTCGCTCCAAATTATTCAGATATGGCAATTGCGGTATCTCGATGCTTAAAGCATCAACTTAAAACCAGCGGAAGCTGGTTTTTTTGTATCTGAATATCCGAAAACAGATCCTATTCTTATTTCTCTCTCGTGATTTGTAGGTATCACCATTGGTAACTGTGACCCTACATTTAGCGCCTCGGCTGATATCGGTTTACAATATCGGCCTCTAAAGGATTTGACGAAGACGCATGAGAAACACCGACGATTACATCATTTTTTACCATTTGGTCGAACAAGGCTCCTTCAGCAGTGCGGCAAGGCACATGGAGCTCACTAAATCGGTGGTTAGTAAACGTATTGCGAAGTTGGAGCAAGAATTAGGTGTTCAGCTTCTTTATCGCACGACGAGAACGCTGACGTTGACAGAGGCGGGGCAATCCTTCTTTGTGCACGCTAAAGCGGTTTATAAAGCTGTTGCTACAGCCGAAGAATCGATCGTTGGATTGGGGAAGAACCTATCTGGCAACATTAAGATCACGGTACCTACCATTTCTGGTGAGTTGATTCTTCCGGGTGTGATTTCGGAGTTCAATGACAAGTACCCTGACATCAATATCGATATGGAACTTGATAATCGATTTGTCGATATCGTCAATGAGCGTTTCGATCTGGCCATTCGTACTGGCATGTTGCCAGATTCTAGCCTTATTGCCAGAAAGCTGGTGGATGCAAACTGGGTGGTGTGTGCGTCTCCCAAGTATCTTGCCAAGCATGGCATTCCAAAGCAGCCGAGCGAACTTACTAAGCATAACTGTTTGGTTTACTCCTATCAGGAGACTGGCGCGCGTGAGTGGGCGTTTAAATCCGACGATAAGACGTACCAAGTTACCGTTGATGGCAACTTATGCACCAACAACTCTTCCGCGTTACGAAATGTCGCGCTGTTAGGGCAAGGTGTTATCTACGTACCTCGTGTATTGGTGTATGAAGATTTAAAGCAGGGCAGCTTGATCCAGTTGTTCAAAGAAGAAACGGCGAAATGCTTGGGTATCTACGCTGTCTACCCATACACAAGGCAACAACCCGAGAAGATTAAGATCTTCATTGATCACCTATACAACAGCTTCCAAAGTCAAAATCATCGATTTTAAATCAAGTCTACAACGCCATTGGTTACTTTGGTGTTGTGGTTTTGTTTCCACCTTTTCTCTTAAATAATTTATCCAATTTAGCCACTTACACGGTGTTACTCCCTCATCACTTACTTTGATAACAAGACGTTGCGCACACCTGTTAAAGAATGGTTTTGTTATTGTTTCTTTTTGGAAACGATCTGTTTCTTTCGTTCTAATGTTGGTTTGTGAACGCTAAGTTACAGAAAAACAACAGATTAATTACGCTATGTGAGTGCTGGTTAAGGTTTGTACGCTCGACCTTGATGGACGCAGGGAAATTGACTGCTTATAGTGAGCCAAACTCAAATCCACACCGTGTTCGGTTGGATGTGAGTGATGCAAAATAACTAGAGATACGGATATGAAACAAAAGCAGCTGATAGAAGAATTTAAAACGATAGTCGGGGAAGAGAATGTCCTGACCGATCAGGTTAAAACCAAATACTACCGCTCAGGTTTTCGCTCTGGTAGTGGTACAGCGCTTGCCGTCGTGTTTCCTAACACTTTGTTAGAACAATGGAAGATCATTAAACAGTGTGTCGAGGCGAACTGCATCATCATCATGCAGGCTGCGAAAACAGGTCTCACAGAAGGCTCTGCACCAAGTGGTAGCGACTATGACCGCGATGTCGTGGTGATCAACATTACCAAAATCAAAAAAATTCACCTGCTGGATGGTGGCAAACAGGCGGTGTGCTTACCCGGTGCAAGTCTACATTCACTAGAAAAAGAACTCAGAGCCGTTAACCGCGCGCCGCATTCTATTATTGGATCTTCATCGCTAGGAGCGACGGTTGTCGGTGGCATTGCCAATAACTCAGGCGGTGCGTTAGTGAAACGCGGCCCAGCATATACTGAGCTTGCCATCTACGCGCAGGTCGATAAGCAGGGCAACCTCCATCTAGTAAATCACCTTGGTATTGATGGCTTGGGTGAGACGCCGGAAGAAATTCTTCACAACCTGCAAGAGGGCAATTTCGACCCAAGCAAGATTGTTCACGATGATCGCATGGCATCAGACAAAGAATATGATGAACGAGTACGTGACGTGACGTCTGACATCCCTTCACGTTTTAATGCAGACGAGCGTCGCTTGTTTGAAGCGAGCGGTTGTGCGGGCAAATTGGGCGTGTTTGCAGTGCGTGTTGATAGCTATCCAGTGCCAAGCAAAGAGCAAGTGTTTTACTTGGGTACGAACGACGCAAACAAGTTAACCAAATTGAGAAAAGATTTTCTGACTCAATTCGATAACCTGCCTGAAATGGGGGAGTATCTGCATCGCGATATCTTCAATATGGCAGAGAGATACGGCAAAGACGTGTTTTTATCGATCGACTTATTGGGTACGGACAAACTGCCTAAGATGTTCGCATTGAAAGCAAAAGTAGAGAACTTTTTAGAGCGAGTGCCATTTGTCAGCAAATATTTGCCAGACACCATTTTGTACTACGCAAGCAAATTGTTCCCGCAGCATTTGCCTGAACGAATGCTGGAATTTCGCGATAAATACGAGCATCATTTAGTGCTAAAAATGAGTGATGGCGGAATTGAAGAGGCACAAAAATACCTGAAAGAAGTATGGGCTGTTGAAGATGACTGCGATTTCTTCGAATGTACGCCAGATGAAGGTAAAAAAGCTTACTTACATCGTTTTGCGGCGGCTGGGGCTGCGATTCGCTACGAAACGATTCATCGCAACGAGGTTGAAGACATTGTTGCGCTCGATATCGCATTGCGCAGAAATGATGAAGAGTGGTTGGAAACTTTGCCTGAAGAGGTGAGCAAAAATCTGGTTCAGTCGCTCTATTACGGGCACTTCATGTGTTACGTCTTCCATCAGGATTACATCTTCAAAAAAGGTACAGATACCAAATTGATGAAGAAGCTGATGTTAGAGCACCTCAATAGTCGTGGTGCGAAATACCCAGCTGAACACAATGTGGGTCATTTGTACGAAGCAGAAAACTCATTACAGAAGTTCTACCACGAGCTTGATCCAACCAATACCTTTAACCCGGGCATCGGTAAAATGGACAAATATAAGCGCAATTGTAACTGCTGTGCTTAAGCCCTTGTTTTGATCACTAGAGTCTTAGGCTTATATATCTGAGATTCATCAAACATGAAGAAAAAGCCCTGCTGACGACATTAGAGTCAGCAGGGCTTTGGTGTTTATGAATCGTGATTTTGATGAATATGGCTTTTCTGAGCCTTTGACGCGATTTAAAACCCAGTTTTAGAAAGCACGCACTGCGGCGGCAGCGATAATGCCAGCAGCAATAGCAGGAAGCGGTTTTTTAACGATAAACATCACCACAGCGGTTGAAAATAGCGCGGCTCTCGCACCGTTGTCACCTTCGACGGCGAGAGGCGCTAAGAGGGCAATCAGTACAGACCCTGACATAGCGGTGATAAAACGTTGCACGCGTTCGCTAATCGGAATGAATGACATCACATAAACGCCGCCCCAGCGAGTTGCCAGAGTTACCAATCCCATTGCGATAATGATAAACAGCGTGCCGCCTAAGCTTGTTTCAATGTTCATGCTTTTTTCTCCTTCCAACAAGCACCTAAAATACCGCCAGCGATTGCGCCGACAACGACATGGCTGTTTTCTGGCAAATACCAGTAAGCCATCAGTGATGAAGCTGCTGCCATGCCCCAAATCGCGAAGATACGCAGATTTTTAGGACCGCCTGCAACCATAGAAAGTAAAAAGCAACCCATGACCATATCAAGGCCAAGACTGACTGGATCTTTGATGGCTCCACCAAAGTAGATCCCCATCCACGTGCCGACAATCCAGAAGCCCCAAAGCGCAAGCCCTCCGCCGACCAACAAACCAAACCCAGGCTCTTTTTTGCCAAATGCGTTCATCGCCATTGCCCAGTTCGCATCGGAGGCAAGTAACATAATTCCATAGCGCTTATGTGGCGGTAGCTGTCTCAGCCAAGGGTAGAGCGTCGCACCCATCAGAAGGTGGCGAGCATTGATGGCAAACACAGTAATCAAAACCGGTACAAGTGGTACTTCAGCTCCCCACATTTCTAACGTGGCAAACTGAGACGCACCAGCAAAGACGAGCGTGCTCATTAAAAGAGTCGGAAAGGCGTCTAAGCCGGTTTGCACCGCAGCAACCCCAAAGGCGAGGCCAAAGACCACCACAAAAAAGGAAAGCGGTAAAAGCTGAGTAAATCCGCCCCAGACGTCAGCCCGAGTGAACTCATGTAGCTCCCCAGAAGATCGAGGAAAAGAGGATGTATTTTCTGTCATAAATGTACCTAGCCGGCAGCAAAGTCGGGAGAAGCCCCAAATGGGTATTGTTGTGATTTTGTAAACTGCATGTTTAACATCAATTGGATGGGCTTTCAAACACAACCAGAATGTGGTTTTCGTCGCAGACAACAAGATGACATTAACGTTCTCGGTATTTCAGGTTTTATTGAGCGAAAAAAGAAAGCGAGCACGAAGCTCGCTTTGAGTTAGGAAGTGTTTAAAAAGGAAGTCGTAAGACTACTTCACGTACACGCGAGGGTTTGATGTGCCCCAAATGGTGTAAAGTTCTGGGAAGATCACGTCGGCGTTCTTCTCGATTTCTGCGGCATTGATGGTTTGAGATTTTTGGTTGCCGAACAGAACGACCTCAGAACCCGGCTTCACGCCTTTGATATCTGAAACGTCGATCATTGTTGTATTCATTGACGTTACGCCAACCACTTTTGCACGTTGACCATTGATCAGCACGTCTGCCGTATTACCCATTTTTCTTGGGTAACCGTCAGAGTAACCGACAGGAAGGTTCGCCATTACGCTTTCTTTAGTGGTTGTAAAGCTGCTGTCGTAACCCACAGTGCTGTTTTTCGGTAGGTGGTGCAGTGATGCTACGCGTGTTTTGAAAGACACGATAGAAGGGTATTCAAGGTTAGTTGGTAGATCACCGTAAAGCACACCACCAGGACGAACCATATCAAGTTGAGCTTCTGGTACGTTAAGCGCTGTGTACGAGTTTGCTACGTGCAGAAGAATGTTTTCGCGTTTTAGATCCGCTTCTTCAATTAGCCATGCCGAGCTTTCTTTGAATGAGCCAAGTTTCGCGCGTACTTCTTCTGCATTGTAATTCGGGAAGTGCGTCATGATACCGACAATCTCAACGCCAGATTGCTTAGCAATCGCAAGGGCTTCTTTTTTGCCGTTTTCTGTCGTCATATCAATGCCGTTACGACCCATACCGCCGTCGTTAAGCGCAAGGTGAACTTTGACTGCCTTGTTTGCTTTTTTAGAGAGTGCAGCGATCGCCTTTGCTTGATCAAACGTGCCGATTAGCTCTTCAACATTAAGACCAAGTGCACCTTCAATTTCGCCAATCTCTGCTGAGCGAACACGCATTAATTGACCTTTAAAGCCGCTGTCGCGCACGACTTGTGCTTCTGCATTACTTGCGATCGCTACGCAAGGAATTTGCTGTTCTATGATAGTTGGCATTAAGCCTGCGATACCGTTGCCATAGGCGTCAGCTTTCATCACCGCACAGATTTTAGTCTGGTCACTCATGTGTGACTTAAACTGTTCGATGTTTTGCTTAAACTGACCTAAATCGATTTCTAGCCAAGTGTTGGATGATTGAATTTGACTCTCTTGGTCTAACGTCGTTTGAAGCTGGAGTGGAGCTGCGATTGAATGCATAGCAGGGGTGAACGTTGCTGCAGCAATGGCAATAGAAAGAAGAGTTTTCTTAAGGCGCATAAAACCTCCATACGCGTTTTTTTATTGTTAAAGGAAAGCGTACGAGGGAATGTACGCCAGAAAAACAAAACGCCCCAAACTGCGGAGTTTGGAGCGTTTTTGTTGAGTCGTTTTAGTTTAGCTTAAAGCGGCTCATTACATCTTGAAGAGATACGGATAGCTGGCTCAGTTCGCGGCAAGCTTGTGCAGTTTGCTCTGAACCTTGCGCGACCTCTTGAGACGCAAGGTGGATGTTTTCGATGCTACGGCTTAGTTCCTCAGCTACTGAGTCTTGCTGGTTACATGCCGTTGCGATTTGACTGCCCATGTCTGAGATATCAGAAATCGCATGTTCGATGTCGTTCATCAGTTGTTTTGACTGAATGCCTTGGTCAGCGCACTCGGCAATGCTTGTGCGAGAAAGCTCAGTCGCTGATTTCGCGTCTTTCGCTAGGGATTGTAGCTGCTCGATGATCGCTGTGATTTCACTTGTTGAATCTTGAGTACGGCCAGCAAGAGTACGAACTTCGTCCGCTACAACTGCAAAGCCACGGCCCGATTCACCAGCGCGCGCTGCTTCAATAGCGGCGTTAAGCGCAAGCAAGTTGGTTTGATCTGCGATATCACGGATAACATCAACCACAACGTTGATTTGGTTCGATTGCTGTTCAAGCTCTGAAACTGTATCACCAGCAGCGCCGATAACATTTGCTACTTCACCAATCGCATCAACCATGCTTTGTGTTTCACGCACACCAAGTTGTGTACGGTGGTTCGCATCGTTTGCTTGGCTCGCTGACTCTTCCGTGTTGCGTGCAACGTCGGCTACCGCAGCTTTCATTTCCGTCATTGCTGTTGCAACGTGCGTGATTTGTAGCTGTTGGTCTTTCATGCCAGAAGCAGAAAGCTCAGAGATTTGGTTCATCTCTTCTACTGCACTGCTCAATTGCGTTACAGCGGCAATAACGTTGTCGATAACTTGGCGTAGGTCGTTTTGCATCTTAGTCGTTGCATCTGCCAACTCGCCCAGTTCATCGTTACCAATCAATTTACGATCGATGTCTTTAGAAAGGTCACCTTTTGCAATCGAGTTTGCTTGTTCCACAACAAGTTGTAGTGGGCCACAAATCAAACGCGTTAGAACAAGCGTCATAACAATCATGATCACTAGAATGGTCACGTTGCTCGCGATGGATGAGTTGCTCAAACCGTTCACTGAAGAAAGGATGTGATTTTTGTTGCTGTCCATTGCGACTTTCAACAAGCGGATTAGCTCGTTTAGATCAGAATCGACGGCTTCGAAGTCGTTTAAAGAGTTAGATAGAACAGCGAGCGCTTCGGTTTTGTTGCCTGCTAACATCGACTCATTGTATTGGTCCATAGTAACCAAGTACTGTTTCCATTGACGCATTAGGCGTTGGAACGTTTGTTGTTCTTCACCTGGCCAAATGGTTGAGCCGTAAGCTTCAAGTTCTTTGCTGATCTTTTCGCGTTCACGGATGTTACTTGCGATTTTGTTTCTGATCTTATCTGCGTCCTTATAGGTGTAAGTAGCAAATTGAGAGCGACGCCAGTGAGAAAGATCATCTCGGATCGCATCCACTCTTTCCATTGCTGGAAGAGTGTCATCAGTATAGTTTAAAAGCTCAGATTTGATTTCTTTGAGCTCTGTAGACAAAAACACGCCAAATACAATATTAATAAGCGCAATCAGTAAAAAAGAGAGCGAAATTTTCTTCGCAATAGATAGGTTTCTGATAGACATTGGTGATATACCTTGTTTTTTTTATGCAGTGTCGTCAAAGTAAACCACGTCCTTATATGTGATATTGATCCATTAAATTACTGCAACACATTTAAAGTATCATTAATCGAAACGATTTTCGATAACGCATTGAGCTTTTCAAAAAAATAAATTATGTCAATGGTTTTATAATGGTAAGACCAGGCGTTTTATGCATTTACGTGTAACAAATTGTTGAAAATGAAAGGATGCTTCCATTTTTACGGGGTGTTAACGATGTGCTTAATGCACAAAAGGTGAGGGAAGTACCGGAATGGTTGTGCATGGATATGATAAGAGCAGAGTGCGATGCGACGCTTGCTGAACTTATTGTTTTACTCATTTGGTGACGAAAATGTGTGCTGATTGATCGTCAATTAAACTTGTTAGCGTGCTTTTTAATCGTTTGAATCAAAAAGGTAAAATTTATTGTTGACCAGATAAATTAATCCGTTAAAGTACGCCTCGTTCTCACGGCACAGGTCGCTGAGAGATGGTGTTACCATCGCAAAGATTTGCGTTGCCCTGGTGGTGGAATTGGTAGACACAAGGGATTTAAAATCCCTCGGCGTTCGCGCTGTGCCGGTTCAAGTCCGGCCCGGGGCACCATCAAAACGATGTATGGATTTCAGATTCAGTTTTAAAGCATCGTTCTCATGACAATGAGAAAACAATCAGGTAAGGCGCGTTGGCAGAGTGGCTATGCAGCGGATTGCAAATCCGTGGACCTCGGTTCGACTCCGGGACGCGCCTCCATTATTTCGAAAGCCAGTCTCTTATGACTGGCTTTTCTCGTTTATAGCACCCGCAAATCGCTTCTTCTCTTCTCTTCTCTTCTCTTCGCCTTGTTTCATTCATATCCGTATCACCAAACTCATTTGATCGTCATTCAATATTTTACACATGCTAATTATTGATTTTATAAATGTTAATCAACTCAATAATTGTATGGGTAGATTGGTGTTAATTTCTCTTCGATTGTAATCCGAACTTTCTGTCTTACAGACAATACGTTAGCAAGTTTTATGTGTTGCTATCGCAGCTGCCTGGTAGGTCAGAAAGCGGGTTTTAGTCCTTTAACGTGAGAGAAAAATAATGAAAACATTCAAATTAAAACGCACTTTTTTACCGCTAACCTTGCTGCTCAGTGCTCCTGCCTTTGCCGGGCAAAATGGCACCATGATGCAGTACTTTCATTGGTACGTACCTAATGATGGCGCATTATGGACGCAGGTTGAAAGCAATGCACCAGCGCTCGCTGAAAACGGTTTTACAGCGCTCTGGCTACCGCCCGCATACAAAGGCGCGGGCGGCAGTAATGACGTCGGTTATGGCGTCTATGATATGTACGATTTAGGAGAGTTTGATCAAAAAGGCTCAGTACGAACCAAATACGGCACCAAGGCTCAGTACATCTCTGCAATCAATGCCGCGCACAACAACAATATCCAAATCTACGGCGATGTTGTGTTTAACCACCGAGGTGGCGCAGATGGGAAGTCGTGGGTCGATACCAAGCGCGTTGATTGGGACAACCGTAACATTGAACTGGGCGACAAATGGATTGAAGCTTGGGTTGAGTTTAATTTTCCTGGCCGCAACGACAAATACTCAAACTTCCATTGGACTTGGTATCACTTTGACGGTGTTGACTGGGATGATGCCGGCAAAGAAAAAGCGATCTTTAAATTCAAAGGCGAAGGAAAAGCTTGGGATTGGGAAGTCAGCTCTGAAAAAGGCAATTACGACTACCTAATGTACGCCGATTTAGACATGGATCACCCAGAAGTTAAACAAGAGCTGAAAGATTGGGGTGAGTGGTACATCAACATGACCGGCGTTGATGGCTTTAGAATGGATGCCGTTAAGCACATTAAATATCAGTATCTACAAGAGTGGATTGATCATTTACGTTGGAAAACAGGCAAAGAGCTTTTCACCGTTGGTGAGTATTGGAATTACGACGTAAATCAACTGCACAACTTTATTAATAAGACCTCTGGCAGTATGTCGTTGTTCGATGCGCCGCTTCACATGAACTTCTACAACGCGTCAAAATCTGGCGGCAATTACGATATGCGCCAAATCATGAATGGCACGTTAATGAAGGACAACCCAGTCAAAGCAGTGACTCTCGTAGAAAACCACGATACGCAGCCACTGCAGGCGTTAGAGTCGACAGTAGATTGGTGGTTCAAGCCTCTTGCTTACGCATTCATTTTATTGCGTGAAGAAGGTTATCCATCGGTGTTCTACGCAGATTATTACGGTGCGCAGTACAGCGACAAAGGCTACAACATTAATATGGCCAAAGTGCCTTACATTGAAGAACTTGTAACACTGCGTAAAGAGTATGCGTATGGCAAACAGAATTCTTATCTCGACCATTGGGATGTGATTGGCTGGACTCGAGAGGGCGATGCTGAACATCCAAACTCAATGGCGGTGATCATGAGTGATGGACCGGGCGGAACAAAATGGATGTATACCGGTAAGCCAAGCACGCGCTATGTCGACAAGCTGGGTATCCGAACTGAAGATGTTTGGACCGATGCCAATGGCTGGGCAGAATTTCCTGTCAATGGTGGTTCAGTCTCGGTTTGGGTGGGCGTTAAGTAACGTCGTCCTGTGATTTTGATACAGAACATGCAAATTTCAATGAAACATTACATTTAATCAAGGTGTTATTTGATATTCATGTAACAAATGCGTAACTTATATTTGAGCATTATCTAGAGGAATATAAAGAATGGAATCTATTGCTGATGTATTGGTTGTCGCCATTGTGTTTGGTGCCATTTTTGGAGGCGGGATCGTCAAGTTGATCTTAAATCATCGTAAAGAAGTTCGAGCGTTAGAGATTTCTGAGCGAAATACGATGAGCCAAGAAGAGCAAGAAAGCCTCAAAAAGCAAATTAGCGAGTTAAAACGACGCGTTGAAGTGCTAGAGAGAATCGTCACCGACAGCAAATATCAACTTGAGAAAGAAATTGCTTCACTGTAATTCAAATCTTAGAAAAAGCCGGATCAGTCCGGCTTTTTTATGTCTATCGTTTGGTTTTTCAGTCAACGTTCATCGAAAAAGTCTTTGTTTCGGATGTACTTACTCATTAAATGGTAAGAAAACGGACGAATCAGCCAACTAAACAGTGAACGCCCGAGGCGAATGAGTGTTGGCGTGTTCTCATAAATTCTGCCATTGTACAGCCACAGCATTTTTCCGACGTGCCAGTAAAGAAAAGGCACCGGAGGCATGAACGTCACAATATCGATATCACAACAAATTCGGTAGGTTTTATGCGCCAGACGATAGCGGCGTTTGAACGTCCAGTCACCAATGGCGGGCTGCCCGAAAGTCACAACGCGCTTGATGCTTTTCGGATACTTCTTTTCTATGTAATCCGCAAACACGCTACCAATTGCACCACCAGAAGAGTGGCCTGTCACCGAAATGCGCTTGCCTTGCAGAATAAGCGGGACAACGGTTGCTTCTAGCCGTTCTATCACGCTCAAACCTAAGCGGTCTTCGTTTCTACTAGGTAAACTTTCTTGGAACAATAGGTGATAAAACCCTGCGTGAATACGGTAGTTGAGACCTAATCGACGGCAGCTTCGTGTCCACATTGCAAAGTTGAGCAACCAATCGGTAATGCTGTGAGAACCTTTAATAACGACCACGACTTCATCGCGGTTTTTGCTCCACAGTACGCGAATCATAATCTTGCCGTGTTCGTTTCGGATGACTCGCTGACCATTCGGATCGAAGCCATAACGTGTTTGTTTAAAGACTCTTGGATACGCGAGGTTGCACAGTACGGCGTAGCGTTCGTATTGGTATCGTTTTAGTGGTTTCACGTTGTCTTACTTAAAACTGTCCAACCTTATACTCTAGTGAGCGAGTGTGAAGAACACGTGAACATCAGCAGAATGTTTATTGGTTCAATCCTCGCGGTTAACGGTAAATCTCTAACGTTGAAGCGTCATTGATAAATGAATCAAAACTTTTTAGACGACGTAAGGTAGATTGCCGAGATTGCTCATGAGCCTGTTTTATTTCCTTAATCAGAGATTTGAGTACTTGGCAATCTGGTTTGTTGTAGCGTTTGTCTTTGCGGAGCTGGGTGAAAAACGCAATTTGAGTCGAAGTGTCGTTGAAGTTGCCGAGCTTGTCTTGAAGTAGCTTAAGTTGCTTCACGTTTTCTTTGTGTTGTTGTGCGGGATAGAGAGCAGAGAAGCACTCCAGCAGGTAGCGCAGAGCTTTGCATTTAATGCGTAATGTGTGAATAACATCGTCTTTACTCGCGGGCGAGATTTTTCTTTGTGAGTTATTTACTTTTCTAAACTGGTCGGCAATCTTTTGATTTGCGAACGTCACTAATTCAATGTCGTTTTTTAGCAAGTCGTATTGTTTAGTTCGCTCAAGGCTGTTTCGAACCACAGCGCAATGCGCTTGGTAAGCAAGTGATGCCAACCAACTTGCTACGCGCACTTGTTCAGCATTCTTCATGGCATCAATATCCGCGAAAATGCGCGTTAATGATGAATGCTGTTCTGGCAACATCGCAAGATACTGGTTGGTGTCTAAAGTGAACACATCTAGGTCTCGCAATAAGTTCGTTTGTTTCATTAATGTCTTTAAATGAGGCTTGAGGATGGCTAACTCAAAACAGGAAATCACTTCGCTGAGTAATACGCATAAAGAGCGCATGCGCCGTAACGTGACGCGATATTGATGCGTAAATTCAGGGTGAAGGTTATCCATGATCCCTTGCTCTAACGAACGAGCATACTCAAACTCTCTCGCAAGGGAATCAGGCAATACAAAGCAGAGTTCGGAATCGAGATGCAGTGGCAATCGACTTGAAGATTTTGGTGGGGCGCTCATGGTTTTCCTCCAACATACTTAGACTAAGTGTAGAGGTTGATATTGCATAGACATAAAAGTCGTTCAAATAAATCGAAATCTTACCAAGCAATAAATTAATTGTTTTAAATACATGTCGTTAGCCGATAGTCATTTTATATAAGCATAATATGACTATTTTTTATAACCATATTATTAACCGAATTGACTTATATCGACTCCTTTACAATACTTTTTACCAACTTGAAAGAAATTGCTGTCTTATCGTCAGTGTTAATAGTTATTCGGAATTTATTAATACTCAGATTAGATGGAAATCTGTAGCTTGTTGTTATTACTGATAGTTTAAATTTTCTCTAATCACTTAACAGGCATATTCTGTCAATGACATCTCAGCAAATCTTTTAATAGGGATAAGTAAAGTGCGAATTTATATTCGTACTATTTCATAGTGAGGGCGTGAGATGTTTATACAAACAGTAAGAATCGTCATACCGTTGGTATTACTGCAGTTTTTAACGGGTTGTCAGTCGGATGATAACGATAAGCTAAAATCAGAAATTGAGTCATTAAAACAAGAGATCAGTCAACTAACAAAAGAAGTAGGAAAGATAGAAAATGAAGTGAAAGAAATGAAAGATTTGGCATTGCACCCACCCAAAAAAGAGCCACCGACTTTGCCGAATCAACCTAACTTTACTGAAGATGGCACATTGCCACTTCTGGGAAGTAAAGACGCAAAAATTGCTATTATTGAATTTTCTGATTTTCAATGTCCTTATTGTAAACGATTTACAGACAGTGCTTTTAAACAGATAAAAGAAAATTATATTGATACTGGTAAAGTGCAATATATTGCACGCGATTTCCCGTTGAGTTTTCACGCGAAAGCCATGGGGGCTGCGATCGCAGCTACGTGTAGTCTTCACCAAAATTCCTACTGGCCAATGCGAGATATGCTGTTTAGCAATGTCAAAGACTTAGGAGACGAACTCTATCAAAAAGCAGCCACAGATTTATCGTTGAACTTGGAAGAGTTCAATAAGTGCATGAAAGATCAATCAATTGCTAACAAAGTTGAACAAGATTTGACGTTAGGAAAATCCTTGGGCATTCGTGGTACGCCAAGTTTCTTAATTGGTCGCGTCGAAAACGATCAACTTGTAGAACCACAGATAGTAGTGGGCGCGCAGAGGTATGCAGTGTTTGAATCGCTATTAGAGCAGTTATCGAATAGCGATAAAGCAAAATAATATTTTTCATATTGAATAAAAGGCAACTAATGTTAGTTGCCTTTTATTTTATCTAAATTAACCAGTTTATTAATTTAGAGCTTGTCTTTATATATTGATATTAGGTGTCGATATTTATAGTTGTTCTGGTGAATTGAAACCACAC
>NZ_MQVK01000055.1:0-4480 GCF_002002385.1 Vibrio sp. SALL6 | reverse complement strand
GTTTAAGTGATTAAGGTGGTTTGCAGCGGCTTCTGCATTGCGTTGCTCACACCTTAACAGGGCGTTAGGTTTTCGGAGTAACATGAAGCAAGTAATATTTATCTTGTGTACTTTGATGTCAGGAGTAGTAATGTCTGAGGGTTTGTTTTTAAGCTCATATAATAAAGTGTCTGATCGTTATGCAATTCTCGATGAGTTTGACCAATCTGGAGTGCTTTACTTAACTAAGCCAGGGACTCAAAAGCCAGAACGAGACGCTGTCGCATACATTCAGTATGCTCCTGTATCCGAGGACGCTTGGAAACAGAAAATGAGGGTAGGAGAACCGCCGCAATTACATGAAGGTCTAGCTTCTGAAGTAGCAGTTATCGCAAAAACAGCAGAGCAAGATTTTAGCTTCTTATGGTCGGCTGATGGTAACTCAGTAGCCTTACTTTATAAAAATGCTCCTATAGCTTTCGTTAGTCAAAATGAAAAGTATGGCTTTAGTAAAGCGGTAGTATCAGACTCACCAATTGTTTCTATGTGGGATACAGATAAGTTTAACGAACTATTTGAGTAAAAACCTAACAAACTGCTCAAGAGGGATTCGCAACGCGTGGCATTTTTACTATGCGTTGAATTTAGTGATTAAGGTGGTTTGCGGCAGCTTCGGTATTGCGTTGCTCACCCCTTAGCAGGGCGTTAGGTTTTTGATTGTGCTTGGTCACTCATTTGTTTGATGAATATTGACTTGGCTGTCTACTCATTGCTCTAATTAAACAATGAGTTAGATACAAGGTATTGAAATGGAAGTTGTACAAAAAAAAGGCAAGAATAAATTCACGTTCAGTTTCGGAGATGATCGGTTTAATTACGGCTACGAGCAATCGTCGGGCAAAGGTGATGTAGATCTTTACTACGGTGATTTGCCACATAAAAGTTCAGAGATCATTGAACAGAATGAATGGCTGAGAAATGTAGGCATTCTTTGGATTGTAATTGGTGTTTTTCAAAGTGGATATGGCAGTTTTACGCGTGAAGCATTTTACTTAGATCCAATGTGGATCTTAATAGGTGGTGCTTGTTTAATTTGGGCGGTTGTATCAAAAATTACTTACACTGTTTATAACACTAATGAGGTTAACCTACTTATCATACAAGATAAACAGCATGATGCAGTAGTCGATACATTGATGAGTCGACGTAAAGAGCAACTTTTAGCTTGGTATTCGGATATTAACATGGAGAACGAGTTGGCTAATGAGATCAACAAGTTTAAATGGTTAGCCGAGCAAAAAGTATTAAGTGAAGAAGAATCAAAGCAAAAGATAGAAGAAGTAAAATATTACCATCAAGAGCAAGGTGATACAGAAAGAGTTCTTAACTAGTCATAAACCTAACAATCTGTTTAAGAGTGATTCGCAACGCTTGGCATTTTTGCTATGCGTTGCGTTATCGTGTTTAAGGTATTCTGCGGTGACTTCGGTATTGCGTTGCTCACACCTTAACAGGGCGTTAGTACTCTCGGAAAGGGTAAGTATGGCTGTAGGAATTAAAGTGGGTTGTATTACGGATGAAATTGGCACTCCAGATTTCTTCCATGCCTTTTTCAGCACGGTCAGTGCTAATCTAGAAGTAAATGGTTGGGGAACTAGGTTTCCAATATTGATGGGTAAGTTGTATCAAGGAAGGCTAGAGCCAAATTTTGCCGATATCGCAATAATGGAACTAAGGCAAATTCAAAGAGAATTATGTTGTTTAACTCCAGATAAGGTCGTGTGGGACATTGAAAGTCGGAGCAAACTACCTCCTTGGGGGCAAGAAATATCACCAGATATTAGATCTCTTGGAGATTACTTTATTACGTCTACAGGGCGTGATTTGATTTCGACATTAATTGAAGCACTGGAAGATGCATCAACGAACTTAAAGTCAGTGCTCGTAGTAGAGTACTAACAAACAGTTCAAGAGGGATTCACAACGCGTGGCATTTTTACTATGCGTTGTTTTTAGTGTTTAAGGCGGTATGCAGCAGCTTCGGTATTGCGTTGTTCACCCCTTAACTGGGCGTTATGAGTATTTGGAAGCATTGAGTGACAGAAATAGAAAACAATAACTGGCTATCCTTAGTTGGAATGATATCTGAGCTTAAGAAATGTGATGAATTAGGGGTAGTTACAGCATCAATTGCTATGGGTTTTATCGCAATTGACACTATGGCTAGCTTAGCTCGCGAAGAAAATAAATCCAGAGCAACACGATCTGATTTCCATGACTGGGTTAACCGCTATCTCAAAGGTGACCCAGAGCAATTGTACCAGTATCGTGGTAAAGATGTTTATGCTGCAAGGTGCGCATTTTTGCATTCGTATAGCTCTGATGCGGAACTGCATGAAAAAGACCCTGATATCATAAAGTATGTCTACCATGATGGTGGTAGACATACTTATAACCCAACTATTGATGCAAATTTGGTTGTCATTGCAACAAGGTCATTTGTATATGACATTATATGTGCAGCGAATGATTTTATGGATGAGTGCGCTAGGGACATAAAGCTAAGGGCTATAGTTGAAAGTCGTTTAGATTCTATTTTGCAAACCAAGCCATATCCCCAATAAAATACTCATAACAAACAATTTAAGAGTGATTCGGCACGCGTGGCATTTTTACTATGCGTCGGTTTTAGTGATTAGGGTGTTATGCGGCAGCATCGGTATTGCGTGCCTCACACCTTAATTGGGCGTTATACAAAATGGAGGAATCAGACCATGGAAAAGGTTGATTGGCATAAAAATGAGATTGATGACGGTACAGTCATTACAGATAGTTACAAGACAACTCAAAACGTTCGTCGTTATTTTAAATCCAAATTTGGTGAGCAATTTAAATTCGACCGAGATTTCATGCAATGGATGAAAAGCTCGGTGGGTTTAACAATGGATGACGCTTCTAAAGAGTGGATTAGGCGTCAAGATTCAAAGTAAGTCGCGCGAAATTTTGTATAACAAACTGTTTAAGCAGATTCGGCACGCGTGGCAGTTTTGGTTTGCAGTGGCTTTTGTGTTTACGGAGTAGTGCAGAGGCTTTCGTATTGCGTGCCTCACTACTTAACAGGGCGTTATATGATTAAGAGAGGTTTATGTGATACGGCTATTTTTAGTTCTATTTTTTTGTTTTTCATCGGCTGCATTATCTGCGTCTACAAATTTTGGTTTTTATTCAAATGTTAAAGCTAATGCGGAAACTGGCTCCATTGATGGGTATGAAATTTTAATTGTTCCAGCACAAAACGGTGACCAGTTAATTTTTCAAGTGTCTAAAGGTTGGCCGTCGAATGTCATAGTTTTTGATGTGGATGTAAATGACATTGAATTTGTCCATCCAACACTTGGAAAAATAGAAGTAGAATTTGTTAACGATGATTTGCATCTTGAATTTAAAGATAAATCTGTTGTTGAGGTTCTCAAAAGAGGCAAGTCTTTTTGGCAGCAATAAATAATCACATAACAAAGCGTTTAAGAGCGATTCCGCAACGCGTGCCAGTTTCGCTTCGCTCACAGTATGGCACGCATCACGTCACGCCTTAACGCGGCGTTATATGCTTTTAATAATAATTAACATTGGTGAAGATATTGATAGAGCTTGATTATTTTTGTTCAATCTTGCATACAAAGGCTGAAAGCATAGATTACTACCGTAAACGAGTGATGTTGATAGTGTTAGCTTGCTTGAGTACATCGCTATACTTTTCAAAAGAGATACTTTATTGGCTAAGTGCAATCGCCTTGCTTTTTCACATCGGTTCATTATTTATGGACTGGACTATAAAGAAAACTCGTGCACTAGCTAGTGAAATTCAGAAAATTTCGATGCTTTCTAAAACCTTCGGACAAGATAACATCGACTTCCACGAAGTTACTAGGTTAAAAGTAGAAGCCGGAACTGGTGTAAATGCAAAAGTTCAGACAAGAATTGACAATAACGAACTGGATGAAAGTACGACGTACACCAATGATGAAACAGAGCCCAACCAAAAGCTATTAAGAATGATCCAAGAAAATGCATTTTGGAATGGGCATTTATATTACTTTGCATATAAGGATGCAAAGAGAAAGATAATATTTATGGTGGCGGTGATCTTAATCTTAGCACTAGTTTTGATACCTAATGTTAAACTAGACCAAGATTACACGTTGATTAGACTTGTCTTTACAGTATTGTCTTTTGGGGTTGTTTACGAATTTGTTGAAACAATGTTCAAGTTTCAGACATCATCAAAGCAAATGACTGAGCTTGACCACAAAATATCTCGTCTAAACACAATAGAAGAACAAGAGTTACTTAATATATTTTCAAGTTATCATAATGTTATCTCGACAACGTCACCAATTCCTAGCAATGTTTATGCGTCTAATAAAAATATGCTCAATGCCACTTGGCGAGAACGCATATAACAAACTGTTTAAGAGTGATTCGCAACGCGTGGCATTTTTAC
>NZ_MQVK01000054.1:0-1429 GCF_002002385.1 Vibrio sp. SALL6 | reverse complement strand
AGTTTGTTAGTCGCGAGGCATCGAGCGACAATTTTAAGCCGAACCAAACTTTGCAAACAACAAACTTTATGTGCTTTGATGCACTTAAATCAGGCGTAGTCTCAAAGCGACTACTCAATGAAACCACTTGGAACAAACAACGCCGCAGAAAACGGACTGACAACACCAAAAAACGCTTTTGGAAAACCAATCTCACAGTGCGGACTTTCAACAAAGTCACTGAAACCACCTGGAACTTACAGCACCAGAGAAAACGCCCTTTCAGCAAGTAAATAAGCTTTTAAACCAACAGACTCACCGAGCAGATTTGCAACCAAAAACAGATTTTCGATTGCCCCGCGCTATCACCAACAAAGAACAAAACAACCGCTTGGAAAATAGCAATGCATTGATTTAGAACCGATGAAACAGAGCTTTGACCGTCGAAGATGGAACTATGACTCAAACAACCAGTAGCCAAGTTTTGAACTTAGAAACATGATTTTGACTGCTAGCTTTTTCTGGCGACTAACGCCTTGTTAAGGTGTGAGGCACGCAATACCAAAGCCTCAGCATACCACCTTAACCACTAAAACCGACGCATAGTGAAAATGCCACGCGTGCCGAATCACTCTTGAACAATTTGTTATAACGCGGTTTCCAGTGAACTCAAAGCCTCAACTGACCTCAACTCCCCCTTAGAAAACTCCAAGATACTTATCGCAAGTTGATCTACTGGCATGGACAAAAGACATTGACCATCAGTTCCAAATATACGGCTACCACCTAATCCACGAATGTTCTGATCGTTGAGCGCTTGTGGCCAGTTGCACTGTAAAATAAATGCTTCAAGTTCCTTAGCTATTTCAGAAGCCGCTGAAAAATAGCCCGTTAGGGTATTATCATTGCCGCTTTGGCTGATATAGCTTGGCCAAACTATGATTTCTGGAGAGCGGGAACGAACTTGAGAGATAAACCAGTCTGCATCCTCGACTTCTCTACAAATTACCGTGGTACAGCGAGTTCCATCAAGATCCAACACGCTTCTATTACCACCTTTAGCAAAAAACAGGGATTCACTTTCAGTTAATCCAGCCTTGTCCCATTGCGCTATGACCTGACCAGTTTTACTGATGCACAAATAACTATTGAACACATTTGAGCCAACTACTTTAGGTGCACCAAAAAACAGACTTGTTCGATACTTTTTCGCTAAATTTTGTAGTTCGACTATGGCATTTTGAATTAAGAGCTCTTTAGATTCAGCTTTTATATTTCTATGAAAGCCACTTAATGCGAGTTCAGGGAAAATTAGGACATCTAGTGCACCTAGCCTTTTAATGTACCCAGATATCGTCGTAAGATTTTGTGCAACAGTCCATCTCATTTGCATCTGAACAATGCCTATTTTCACTCTGTACTCCTTTAGCGTTATAACGCCCTGTTAAGG
>NZ_MQVK01000053.1:0-16323 GCF_002002385.1 Vibrio sp. SALL6 | reverse complement strand
CAAAATGAGGTGCTGTCATTGCCGATGTCGCCCTACTTGAGTGAGCAAGAGAGAAATGTTGTGGTTGATGCAGTGAACTCTTTCTCTCTTTAAATTAATTATAAAACCAGGCCAACCTAGGGGGCCTGGTTTTTGAGTTAAGAAAAACAAAAAATTAGGTTTTAAGTGAACTTACTCAAAACATCTATGCTTAGCTTTCTTGCTACTGGCATAAAAATGCTCTCCGGCCTAGTTATCAACAAAGCTGTTTCTGTATTAATCGGGCCTTCCGGTCTTGCATTAATTGGCCAATTGCAGAATAGTCAAGGCTTGATCCGCGCTTTTGCGCAAGGGGGGATCAATTCAGGAGTAACTAAATATACTGCTGAATATGCAGACGATACAGACAATACAAAGGTGATTTGGAGCACTGCTCTTAAAATTACATTACTTTGTTCAATTATAACTAGCATTCTAATGATGACATTCTCTAATGAAATGTCGAAGTATGTTTTTGATACAGAAGAATATAGTTATGTTTTTTCTTTGTTTGCTATCACAATAACATTGTTTTCGCTAAATCAATTGGTACTATCCATACTAAATGGTTTGAAGGAAATTAGAACTTATATTTCCATAAATATTACACAAAGTATTGTTGGATTAATTTTAACGCTGGTTCTGGTATATCTTTATGGATTAGATGGTGCTCTCATTGCATTGGTGACAAATCAATCTTTAGTAAGCTTTGTCTTATTAATTAAGTTAAGAAAGCACAACAAAATTATAATAAAAAACTTCACATCAAAGTTTGACAAGAAAACTAGTAGAAGGTTATTAAACTATACATTGATGACGCTTGCATCGACATTGGCAGTTCCAATGTCTATGATATTCATTCGAAATTATGTAGGTGAAAATGTATCTTGGGATGCCGCTGGGTATTGGCAAGCAATGAACTATATTTCTTCAACTTACTTATTAGTGATTACTACAGCTCTTGCTACTTATTATCTTCCAAGGTTGTCTGAAATAAAACTAGAAAGTGAGTTGAAAAAAGAGCTAAAGATAGGCTTCCTAGTAATAGTTCCACTTGTGTCTATTATTTCAATTTTTGTTTATCTATTGAAAGACTTTATTATCTGGGCTCTTTTTACAAAAGACTTTTATCCTATGTTAGTGCTATTTAAGTGGCAGTTGATAGGTAACGTATTAAAAATGTCTTCATGGCTCATTTCATATTTGATGCTTTCTAAGTCAATGACGAAAGAGTTTGTTATCTCCGAAATAGCATTCTCTGCATCGTATACATTCTTATGCTTTTATTTTGTGAACAATATGGGAATGGAGGGACTAAGCTTTGCTTACTTCCTAAACTACTTGATTTATTTCTTTATAATGATGTTTTGGATGAGTCGGATTATCAGGACAAAATATAAATAGAACTAGGTATAAAATATGAAAAAGGTTTCTTTTGTTTTACTTGCTTACAACCAGTCAGGCTTTATTGAGTCGGCAGTAAGGTCTGCACTTGAACAAGATTATGTAAATATTGAATATATTTTCTCCGACGATTGCTCGAATGATGATACATTCGAAATTATTGAGAGAACTTGTGCTCAATATCCAAACAAAAATATTATTTTAAATAGAAACGAAAAGAACTCAGGTATTGCTCAACATGTAAATATTGCTTTGAGTAAGGCTACAGGAGAAATAATTGCTATAGCTGCGGGTGATGATTTGTCTTTACCATCAAGAGTCAGCCAAGCTGTAGAGTGCTTTATTAGAAATGAACAAGTTTCGTTTTTATCTTTTAATGATGAGAAGATTGATGAGAGTGGAGAAAAGATTGGGCGCTTGAGCGACTTAGAGAGTGATCAGCGTTTTACGCTTGCAGACTACACTTCAGGCAAAAAAATCGTTACTAGTGGTGCGTCAAGAGTGTTTAGACGAAGCATTATAGACTCATTTGATGCATTAGATCCAACATGCCCTACGGAAGATACCCCCTTCTTGCTTAGAGGCTTATATTTGGGAGAGGGGATGATTATCAATCATCCTGGCATTTACTATCGAATTCATGGTAGTTCATTATCAGCTCCTGCAAATTTAGTTAAAATGAAGCATGAAAGAATAAAAAAACAATATCTTCAAGATATGGAGAAAGCAATAAAGTTAGGCCTTATATCAGATACGGACACAAAGTTAGTGAATGAATGGATTGATTATATCAGTTTGGTAAAAGATAAAGCTGCAAGTAAAGGAATAGAAAAAATAGCCATATACTTTAAGTTGATAACGAATCGAGTTTTCTTAAACAAATTATTTCAGTGAAAATGACAGATAAGTTACTATTCCTATTCTATTGCTTACTACTAGTTGCAGTTTTTGCATTCTCGCCATTCTTTTCATTTTATTTGTCCGTGACTCTTCTTCTTATTCAGAGTTATAGCTTTAATGCTGAATTTAGGTCAATGCTAGTGAGTAGTGCGTTTGCGCTTCTAGGAATCATCGTAACAGCGATGAGTAATGAACACTTTGCTGTACGAGGCGATGACTTCACTACGTATTATAATAACTACTTGGAAATTTATAATGGTCACTACAGTGATGCAATATTTCAATTCTCTGGGGGTATTGAAGTTGGTGTCCCATTACTAAACTTATTCATTTATAGTATTGTGGGAGAGCCACTTCCCTACGTATTTAAGCTGTTTCATATTGTTTTTATTCTTTCTTTACTGGTTTTTGTTTGCCTTAAAATTGTTAAGTATTATAATCTTAAGGCTCGCGATTTTTTCTTTATACTTGGTCTTTCTTTAATATTTTTCAAGCTTAACTATGTGTTTTTGATAATGAGACAGGGTTATGCGAGCCTATTTATAGTATTGGCAATATTCTCCTTAGGGAAGTTTAAGTATGTATTTCTGGCCATTGCATGTACATTTCATCTATCTAGCATAGTAATATATCCACTTTCTCTTTTTGTAATTAAAAATAAAAGCTCAAAAAAACTAAAATTGTTCATTCTGACTAGTATGCTAGTGAGTGCTTTTATTTTGGTAAACGTGAAAATATTCACATCTATTAATTTTAATAATGTGATTATGACAAAGCTTACATATGCTTTATCAGGGATGCTTGATTCTGGAATGATGTCTCAATCGATAATAACAAACATTAAAGGCCTTCTGTTCTTTTTGGTGCCATTTACAGTGTTGTTTGTTCGAAGAAAGTTAGATAAGAGTTTTTACCCATTTTTAGCTATGACAATCTTTGTTATGAGTACATCTTACCTACCAAGCCTGTCTTTCCGAGTTACTATGCCTATCTATGCATTATTAACTGGTTTTTTATACTTTAACTATTTGGGTAGAACTAAGCTATGTTTGGGGTTAGTTTTCCCTATACTCGTCTTCAGTCTGTTTAACTCAACATATTTCTCCAAGTTAAACTATGAAAGATACACAATGTTTGATACGAAACCGTTCTACTTTATTCCATCACTATTTGAAGACAGAGCTTTTAAGATCGATAGGTTCTCGTTACCTAAGGTTTCAAATAAAGAAAATGAAAACAAATTATAAAACAAGAGACAATAATGAAAAAAGTATTATTAGTTAACAGGGGTACTTGTAATAATTTGGGAGACCAAGCTATTAATGTTGCTTTTGAAAAGTTTCTTAATAATGAAATTGGCTGCGATGTTGTGTGTGAAGACTATACTTCTAAGTCTCAAAATGTGAATACCATTAACGCTGGTCAAGATGTAAGTCCTTTAAAAGGATTTCTTAAAAAAATTCTTCCTCTGAACCTAATTTGGTTTTTTAGAAACTATAATCGAATCAAGAAATGTATCGATAAGAACTTGCCTGACTTAATAGTCGTTGGTGGGGGGCAGTTACTGCTTCATGGCAGATTTAGTATTGCTGCTTTCACTTGGGTTTATCTTGCAAAGAAGCTCAATAAGAAAATAGTCTTTTCTAATGTTGGTTATGGAGGAAGTTATTCTTGGTTAGAAGACAAACTTATTAGTTGGGCTGTAAATAATGCAGATGGTATAAACGTCAGAGATAACAGATCATCTAAGATGATAGACGATTTATATAGTGTGAAGTCAGTGGTTTCTGGAGATGTCGTATTTACTGAAAAAGTCTTAACATTTTGTCCTGAAAAACAGACTCTTATCGCTTTGGGTGTTACTGCGCACTCTGTATATAATATGTATAACTCCAAACTTGAACGGGATGAATATTACAATTTATGGTTGGAGTTTTTAAGGAAGAACAACATATCAATCTCCAATGTCGTGTTGACCTATACTACTCAAGAAGATAGCGTCGAATGTGAGCTTTTCAAAGAATATATAAAGAGAGTACATAATGTCGATCTTGATATTCTCTATAATAAAACTTTGGATGATTATAAGAGTAATTTAGAGTCGGTGTCTCTTGTTGTGTCTGGGCGTATGCATGGTTTGATTTTGGCTATAAATAGTGGCTGTAGAGTCATTACATTCCCTATTTCAAATAAACTTAAGTCTTTTGATGATATTATTAACTCCGAAGATCTTGTTGAATTTAGAGAACGAACTAAAAAAGAAACTAGAAAATTCATTAATAGTCATTTTTAATTGTTTGAGGTTGATGTGAAATTAGGTATTTATGCCAACTGGAATATATTTCTCTCTGATGGTGGGTTTTATGTCGAAGGAATACATAAAAAGTATCTTGATCAGTTCGTTAAAAAAACAGAACAGGTTACATTACTATGTTCCTCATCTAGGAATCATGATATCCCAGAAAATTTTGAATTTGTTTCTACTCAGGACGTAAAACTCATACAGTTACCTGATTTTAATTCCTATTTAGGCGCCTTAAAAAAAAGCCATTCAATTTGGAATGGGATGAAAGAACTCCTTTCTGTTTCAGACTTTGTTTACTTAAGAACACCAGAGCCATTTAGCTGGTTTGCCGCTATACTGAAAAAAGATCAAGTTCTAAATTATCATTTTACTTCAAATCCTTTAGAGGTGCTTAGGGGTAGAATGAAAGATGACTTCCTTAAAAATCTATTTAAAATATTAATTTTTTATCCAGAGTATTTTCTTATTTCACTTAGTGCTTATTTTAATTTCTGCTCTGCTAATGGTAGTTCTGTACTAAAAAATGTTCCTTTTTTTATCAGAAAGAAAATTGATGTTTTGGTAGAAAGTAGTATTTTATCTACTGATGAATTCTCTTCACCTAATCTATTGCCAAATGAAAGCTTTAACTTTATTTGTGTTTCTCGTCTTCAAGAAGGTAAAGGTTTAGAGTTATTGATTGAGGCTTTCTCCGAATTAAAAAAGGAAAATGCAAGCCAGTCTTTTTCCTTGTCTATTGTTGGCAATGGTCCAACTTTAGAATCATTAGTATGTTTGACTAAAAAATTGCATATTGAAGGTGATGTTAAATTTCTAGGTTTTATTCCAAATGGTCCTAAACTCAATCAGGTGTATCAGGAGCATAACATTTTTGTAAATCCATCCATTTCTGAAACTGGACCTAGAACATTAATTGAAGCCCTATATAACAATTTATATTGTATATCTACTGATGTTGGTTATGTCCGTGATGTTATCGATGGAAATGATTCGTTAGGGGTTTTAGTCGAGCCCAATTGTAAAAAAGCGCTTGAGGCTTCATTGAAGTCAGTTGTTCAAAACTTCGACCTATCAGATATCAATAATATTAATAGGCGAAACTTGATTGAAGGTTACACATTGGACTCATTTATTAGTAATGTTCTCAAGAAAGGCTAAGGGTTAAGTATGAAGAAAAGACTAAACTTTTTGTACAGTTGGTTTGTTTGGGGGGGGACTTTTTTCTTTCCTGATGCTCCTATTATAATGAGGTTCCGAGGGTGGTTATACTCTTTTTTCATGCCTAGTTGTGGTAAGAACTTTCAGGTTGCTTCTAGCGTCAGGATATTAGGCTTGGCGAATTTAAGTGTTGGAGAGAATGTCTTTCTAGCAACAGGCGTTGTTATAAATGCTCGCGAAAGAATAACTTTGCATGATGAAGTTCTAATAGGTATTAATACTTTGCTTGTTTCGTCAAATCACACTAAGAAGAACGGATCTTACAGGTTTGGAAAACCGACAGGTTCCCCGATTATTATCGGCCAAGGAACTTGGATTGCTGGTAATGTTGTTGTCGGCGCTGGAGCAAATATTCCCCATAGTAGCTTGATTGGAGCAAACTCATACGTCAACAAGAAGCTTACTTCAGTAGGCCTGTATGCAGGTAGTCCGGTTAGATTGATCAAAGAGGAGCTCTAAATTGACTTCTATGGTTTCTATAATCATGCCAACTTACAACTCTGAGCAAACAGTTGTAGAAAGCATTCAAAGTGTACTATCCCAAACGTACAAAAACTGGGAACTTGTAATAGTAGATGACAGATCTACCGATAATACTTGGAAAGTGATTCAAACATACGCTGATAAGTACGACAATATTCGTGTCTATCAGAATAAAGAAAATCTAGGGGCTGGTGCTAGTCGTAATTTCGCTATAGAACAAGCAAAAGGTCGCTTCATTGCATTTTTAGATTCTGATGACTTATGGATGGAAAACAAACTAGCAGAGCAGATTCCATTCATGCTGGAGAATAACTATCCACTCACATACACCCACTATAGCCGTTTTAATAGTGAAGAAGAGCTAAGCGTTGTAACTGCGCCAGAATATACAACGTACAAAAAACTCATGTACAGTAACGTTATCGGATGCCTAACTGCCGTTTACGATACACAGAAACTAGGTAAGCGCTATATGCCTCTTATTCGTAAGCGTCAGGATATGGGATTGTGGTTAGATATATTGAAAGAGACACCAAAAGCTTACTGTCTACCTAAGCCATTAGCAAAGTATCGGATGGATAGTGGTATGACAGCTAACAAATTTAGCGTTTTGTCATATCAATGGAAGTTCTATAGAGACGTAGTAGGCTTGAGTTTGCCAAGAAGTCTATTTACATTTTCTGTCTATGCCGTTAAAGGTACGATGAAACACCGAACTAAGCGCAAGTCTTAGTCTCGCTAATCTTCGGTAGAACCTAGTAACACAAAATACGCATACAAAAAGAGCAGCTACCGTAAGGCGCTGCTCTTTTTTATACCTGTGATCCGTTCGATTTAATTCGCCGTTTTCTAGCGACCCATCCCAAACAACACTGTTTTAACCGTAAGGAAAAGAATCTTCACTTCCATCATCCAGTTTTGGTGTTTGATGTAGTAAATATCGTATTTATGCTTCCAGATGGCATCTTCTACTGATGCACCATAAGGGTATTTTACTTGGGCTAGGCCAGTTACCCCAGGTTTCACTGCGTGACGAAAGCGGTAGTAAGGAATAGCTTTTTCCAATTCAGAGATGAACACCTCGCGTTCTGGGCGTGGGCCAACCATCGACATCTCTCCCTTTAGTACATTGATTAACTGAGGGAGCTCATCTATGCGAGTCTTACGAATAAAACAGCCGACTTTCGTTACGCGCGCGTCATTTTTAGTTGCCCATTGGGCACCATTCTTTTCCGCATCGTTTCGCATCGAGCGAAACTTAATCACTTCAAACTCTTCATTATATTGGCCAGTACGACGCTGCTTAAAGAATACCGGGCCTGGTGACTCAAGCTTAATAAGCAGTGCCGTAATAAGCCCTACTGGGATAGCAACCCACGACAGCATAAAAACAAACAATAAATCAATAAAGCGCTTTTGCCAGCTGTTCTTACGATTAGAGAGGATAGAAAAAGCTTTTTGGTGTAAGAAGTAGCCGCTATGCAAGAGCTCAGTTTCAGTGTAGCCAAGTGAACGATCAAAGTAGCTCACTAAAGGCTCAACCCAAGCGCCTAGTTCTGTCGCAGCTACAAGAAACGCCTGCTGCTCAGGGTTTAGGTGTGAGCTTTTGAAGTGGCAAAGCGTTTTACTCTTGAAATCCCTAAGGGCATAGTTATTAACTTGAGCGTTAATCTCAGGATGTCTCTTAAGTACCTGAGCAATCTTTGTTTCGTCTTCTTTTGGACAGTAGATATAAATACAAGCATCGGTTTCGCTTGCTGATAACTCGTCCAATGTTGATGTTATGCTGATAGAATTATTCTTAGCTAATTCAGTTGCTTCTCGTTCTTGAAGCGTGTCGCTCATACTGTCTGTCATAGGAATGGAATAAGTTGTTTTCGGCTAGCCAATTGCTTACAAGTCGGCGATTATAATTTAATTCGTATAGAAATTATATCCCTTAATCCAGAACATGCTTGTAACTTTGAGAATTTTCTTGAACCTGAGTCCTTACCTATGGCTTGTTTTTGAATCTTGACGTTACTATATCAATGAATTCGACAAACTATGTTTGCGATATATTATATTGTCTCGAAATTAAATAATTATCTAATTCACTATAATACGCAGTTATATCCGAGGTTGATTAGTTGTTGATAAAGTGCTTTTTTCGAATCTTCCTCACCATGTATAAGGTGAACCTCCTTAGGAGGAGTGGGAATGGCAGTTACAAATTGTATTAAGTCGTTCATATCGGCATGTGCAGAGTAGCCTGACATCGTATGAACTTGAGCTTTCACTTTTACGCGTTTACCTTCAATCAATACACTTTCTGCTTCATCTTGGATACGCCGACCTAAAGTCCCTTCCGCTTGATAGCCGGCAAATAGCACATCATTTCTTTCATCAGGCAGCAAAGCTTCTAAATAATTGACGACTCGTCCACCTTCACACATTCCTGAGGCCGCAACTACGATAGCAGCTTCTGCTGTGCTCGCGAGTCGATTCACGAGCTTTAAATGGTCAGTGTGGCTTTCGACCATAATACATTGATCAAATGCAAGAGGATGTCGGTGATGCTCGAGCCGCTCTTTCGCTTCTGCTCCCCAAAGCTTTTTAAATTGGCGATAGGTATTAGTTACCTTTTTAGCCAAAGGAGAATCAAGAATAATAGGCAGTGAATCTTGCAAAGCGTGCTCATGAATAAGCTGTTCTATATCAAAGAGTAACTCTTGAGTTCTCCCGACGCTAAAAGCCGGTATAACAATTACGCCACCATCCTGAAGTGCATGCTCAATAATAGAAAGCAATCGCCTACTGCGAGACTCTACATCTTCGTGAACTTTATTGCCGTATGTCGACTCGATAAACAAATAGTCAGCTTTTTCAGGCGATACCGGATCCGGTAGGAGAGGCGTGTTACGAGAGCCCAAATCCCCTGAGAACACAACAACCTCATTGTTTGATAAACGAAACTCAACATATGCAGACCCTAAAATGTGTCCTGCTGGTTGAAAGCGAAGAGAGGCATGTTCTTCAATCTCTATCCATTGGGAATAAGGGCAAGGGCGAATAAGCGTTCGAATAAAATCGAGCACTTTTTCCCTTTGATGATGCCTCATGCCTAGTTGGAGCTTTAATCCATCTTCTAACATAAGCGGTAAGAGCTCAGCGGAGGCTTCCGTACAGTAAATAGGCCCCTTATAGCCAGCAGCCAATAACCAAGGTAGCCGACCAACATGATCGATATGAGAATGGGTTAGAACAACCGCTTTGAGATCAGAGATAGAAAAGTCGATATTCAAACTCTGCCGCTGAGCATTATCTTCACCTTGTAGCAAACCACAGTCGATCAGCACACTTCCATTTTGTAACACGAGCTCGTGGCAAGAGCCAGTAACCGTATTTTTCCCACCGTGGTGCAGTACTTTCATAACAAAACGACGCTTTTACCTTTGCTAGCTTACGCTTGTGAGTATCTATATTACACGTAGCCAAACCTCACTATTTGGCAGCGATTTGGTAAATCGCTCAGTAGGTAGGGTAAGCAGGCAGATAGTGAATAAGTGAGTGTATTGTAGGCAAGCAAAATAGGAGAAAGAAAATGGCAAAACTGAAAGTTTAGAGAGACTTAGATATTCGTCATAAATTTGACTGTGTTAAGTTGCAACTGCTTGTGATGCAATTCATGTTATTGCAATTATTTGCATTTAAGCTTTTGGAATCAACGTCACTGGCTGCTTAGTCCTAACTACGTAAATGGGCGTCTGATAATTATAATTTTATAAAACCGACACATTTCTGACGCTTTAAGTGTCAGGAAAGAGCTATTTTTTTGTAAGCTTTTCGATTGAATGGCTTTTCGTTGCAACGAGTTTACTATACAATTCGTCACCAGATCGGAGATGCAACCGATTAAATCGTGAACATTTCAATTGCCTCTAGGAGCCAGACCTAGGGGCGGTAGCGTGCCCGAAGTCGTTATAACTCCGAGGTTTCTAAAGCTAAGTATCTGAAAAGTGAAATAACTTTTAATAATAATAAGCATCTAAGTGCATTTCTGGCAAGATTGATTTATAAAAAACGAGAACTATTACAAATTTATGTAATTCCCTTTTGTCAGAGGGACGCTCAAAGCTAACAAAGTGGCGAGCAAATGTTGGTTAGGCATAGGTTACAATTAAAATCTCCATTTCTCATACCTATCAAAACCAAATACTAGGTTTATAGAAGTACTTAACTACCGGTCCAAACCGTCAGTTAGTATGTTCAGCTTTGTATTTGGCCTGCCTATAAAAGGCTGAGAACCGATGGCCGTCACGAGCTAGTGTTGGTGGAACTCAGTTACTTACATATTCAATATTAGAAATTAGCGTTTGCAATGCGTTACAACCCACGTTGGCTAATGTGGTTTTGTCACGCCCAAAAATCACCTGCTCATTCTTAGAGTTCGGCGTGTCTAGATACGAGCGAAGCAAGAATTAGCAGTATCGGACCTGTGATGCAATGGAATCCGTAAAGGAAATCAGTCGGATGCGTTATAGATTTACCTCAAACTTATTTAATAACACAGTTGGCTATCATGAATAATGCATATTTATTTGTATTTATTTTGTCGTTCGTTCTACTTTTTGTTATGCGCAAAGTTGCTAAGCGCGTAGGTCTAGTAGATAAACCCAATGCAAGAAAGCTCCACCAAGGAGTAGTACCCCTTGTGGGAGGTATCTCCATTTTCTCTACTATACTGGTCGGGTTCCTTCTGTTCCTACCAATGAATGACAACCTATCACTCTACTTATCTTGTTCGGCTGTGCTTATAGTGCTCGGTGCATTAGATGACTACTACGATGTAAGTTTCAAAATTCGCCTTATTATCCAAGCCGGAATATCCCTTGCGATGATTTACATCGGAGGTCACAGCTTACACGATTTAGGCTATTTAATGGGGAGCGAAACCATTGCCCTTAATGAAGTCGCTGGCGCAGTGATCACCGTTATTGCGGTAATAGGCGCAATTAACGCATTTAATATGGTTGATGGCATAGACGGCTTGCTGGGCGGGTTAGCCTCTGTCACCTTTACAGCATTAGGTATTGTATTTGCCTACAACGGAAACGAATATTTAGCTACGATCTGTTTAATGATCGTGACTGCGATGCTTCCTTACATCTTCCTGAACTTAGGTTTCCCACTTGGTCGTCGCTTTAAGATCTTTATGGGTGATGCTGGCAGTATGTTTATCGGCTTTACAGTAGTCTGGATGCTGATTCGCGGCACGCAAGAACCAGGAGCGGTAGCCTTCAAGCCAGTCACAGCACTGTGGCTGATAGCTTTACCGTTGATGGACATGGCAACCATTATGATCCGTCGTATTCGTAAAGGTCAGTCACCATTCCAACCAGACAGAGAGCATCTACACCATATTTGTCAGCGTATTGGGCTGTCTCCAGGTGCAACGTTAGTTTTCATCTGTTCGATGGCATCAATTTGTGCCGCTATCGGTTTGTGGGCTGATTTTGTTGGCATTAGTGAATCAATAATGTTTATTGCTTTCTTGATTTTGTTTGCATGCTATTTCTCGGTAATTAGCCATATTTGGCGCATCTCTTCTTGGTTAAATGTTTGGAAAAAGCGTCATAGAATTACCACTGAGCAATTATAAGTTACATATAGGAAAATTATTTTTATTTTATATTTGGCTAGGAAAAAATAATGACAATGAAAAAAATTTTAACAGTTTTTGGAACGCGTCCTGAAGCTATAAAAATGGCACCTTTAGTTCATGCTCTATCAAACGATCCACGTTATGAATCTAAATGTTGCGTTACCGCGCAACATAGAGAGATGTTAGATCAAGTTTTAGAATTATTTGAGATAAATCCTGATTATGATCTTAATTTGATGAAGGTAGGACAAACTTTAAATGATGTCTCGGCCAGAATTATTCAAGAATTAAAGCCTGTTCTTCAAGATTTTAAGCCCGATGTGGTGTTAGTGCATGGGGATACGGCTACCACGTTTGCTGCGAGTTTAGCAGCGTATTATGAACAAATAGAAGTAGGCCATGTTGAAGCAGGTCTTCGCACAGGAAACATATATTCTCCTTGGCCAGAAGAAGCCAATCGACGTCTAACTGGTGTTTTGACGAAATATCATTTCGCTCCTACTGAAACATCGAGAGATAACTTACTTCGAGAAAATTTTTGTCCAGAAGATATATATGTAACAGGTAATACAGTAATCGATGCATTACTAATGGTTAGAGAAAAAATTGAAACCAATACATGGCTAAAATCTCAGCTAGAGGAACAATTTCCGTTCTTAGACGAAAATAAAAAGTTGATTTTAGTTACAGGACACCGACGAGAGAGTTTTGGGGGGGGCTTTGAAAGAATTTGTGAAGCTTTAGCGCAAACTGCGAAAAGTAATCCAGATGTTCAAATCTTATACCCAATGCACTTAAATCCGAATGTGCGTGAGCCAGTTAACAGAATATTGGGTGATATTGACAATGTTTTATTGATAGAACCGCAGCAATATCTGCCATTTATTTATTTGATGGACCGAGCCAATATCATTTTAACCGATTCTGGCGGCATCCAAGAAGAAGCGCCATCGTTAGGCAAGCCAGTTTTAGTGATGCGTGATACGACAGAAAGACCAGAAGCGGTTGAGGCAGGTACGGTAAAATTAGTCGGCACAAATACGGACAAGATAATTACCGCACTAGAAGTCTTATTAAAAGATGAAGCGACGTACAAAGAAATGAGTTATGCACATAACCCATATGGTGATGGCAAAGCTTGTCAAAGAATTTTAAACACATTAGCAAAATAAAATTTAATATCGGAATAAATTATGTCATTTGAAACAATTTCAGTAATTGGCTTAGGATATATTGGTCTACCAACAGCGGCAATGTTCGCTTCTCGTAAGAAAAACGTAATTGGCGTTGATGTAAATTCAAAAGCAGTTGAGACAATCAATCAAGGTAAAATTCATATTGTAGAGCCTGAGCTAGATATGATTGTGAGTGCTGCGGTGACAGAAGGTTACCTCAAAGCGACTCTTACACCTGAACCGGCAGATGCTTTTTTAATTGCTGTTCCAACGCCTTTTTTACCATGTGACGAAGGGGATGTTCCCGCACCAGACCTATCATATATCGAAGCTGCGAGTAAAGCTTTAGCTCCGGTGCTGAAGAAGGGGGATCTAGTAATTCTAGAGTCAACATCTCCGGTTGGTGCTACAGAAAAAATGTCTGCATGGTTAGCGGAAATGCGTCCTGACCTTACTTTTCCTCAGACCCATGGTAATGATGCTGATGTAAACATTGCCCATTGTCCTGAGCGAGTTTTACCAGGCCACGTGGTTCGTGAACTGGTAGAAAATGATCGAGTTATTGGTGGTATGTCAGCCCGTTGTTCTGAGCGATCTGTTGAACTTTACAAAACATTTGTTCAAGGGGAGTGTGTAGTAACGAATGCGCGCACTGCCGAAATGGCAAAATTAACAGAAAATAGTTCGCGTGATGTTCAAATTGCTTTTGCCAACGAGCTCTCCATTATTTGTGACAAGTTAGATATTAATGTTTGGGAACTGATTGAACTGGCAAACCGTCACCCTCGCGTGAATATTTTACAGCCTGGACCTGGTGTGGGTGGACATTGTATAGCGGTGGACCCATGGTTTATTGTATCCAATACTCCAAAAGAAGCTCAGCTTATTCATACTGCTCGCAAAGTAAATGATAACAAGCCAGAGTGGGTTATCAATAAAGTTAAACTGGCGATTGCAGAGTTTCTGCAAGCGAATCCGGATAAGACGGCTAGGGAAGTCACTGTTGCATGTTACGGGCTAGCATTTAAACCGGATATTGATGATCTACGTGAGAGCCCTGCCATGGACATTACTAAAGAAATTGCAGCGATGCATTCTGGTAGAGTAATAGCCGTTGAACCTAATATTAAGAAACTACCTTTAAACCTTCAAAGTGTTGAGCTACTAGACTTTGATATCGCCAAACTAGAAAGTGATGTTCATGTACTTTTGGTTGATCATAAAGAGTTCAAAGAAGCTTGTATTACTACAGGTATTAAAGTAGATACTAAAGGGGTGTGGTAACCTTATTACGATTCGCAGGATGTATTAATTATCCATCCTGCGAATATAAATTGTGCATTCAATATAGATTGAGTTATGAATGGAAATTAAACTGCTAATATTGGTAAATTTTTCACTTTCAATTTTTCTTTATCTAATAAATATAAAAAAAGAATTAATACACATTGATAAGATTTATATGTTTGGTCTTATGGTGTTTTTTGTTTTGCCAAGCATATACATATCAATATTATATGCCAGTAATAATTACTATTATATATATCCAGAAGAAATCCTCATTAGCAATATTGTTGTCACAATGGTATTGATTTCTGTTATATGTTCAACTTTTTTTTTAGACTTCTTTAAAATTAAAAAAAATGGTTGGGATATAAAACCAAGTGTAATATACCTACTACTTATTCTTCTTTTTATTAGCTATATTTCAAAGTTTCAAATGATTTTGTCTGGATCTGCTGTCATAGAGGATAAGTATGCAGAGGTCACAGCAGTCTCTTCTATTACAAAATATTTTTCAAATTTTGATATTTCTATATTTCCTATTTTATGTGCTTTATATTTTGGGAGAGATAACAAAACATTTTTAATTAGAAGTGTTTTTTTGCTATCTCTTGTTATTATGCTTTCATATGCAATTTTTCAAGGTAGAAGGTTTGGAATAATATACCCTGTTATAGTTTGCTGTCTTATTTATTGTATTTTTAATAAAATAAATTTAAAGAAAATGTTTTTATTAGGCTCGATGTTGTTCTTTTGTTTTTTTATTATGACATCTGTTCGGATTACACAGGCAAAACATTTATCTGGTCATGGAGAATCAATAAGCTCTTTAGAAGCTATACAGAAGATTAACTCTGATAGCCTTACAGGTATATCACAATCGATAATAAGCAGAATTGGTAATCCTTTTATCATGACTAACCATACCATATATAAACGTTATTATTCTGATGGTGAGCCATTTTACCAAGTCGGAGAACATGCACTACTATCGCTTATTCCTAGGGCTCTTTATTCAGAAAAAGGTCAAGTTTCTATAGGGAATGAATTTGGTAAAGAACTTAGTTTAATATCAAGTTATAACAATATTACGAAAATAAACCCAGGCTGGCCGGCTGAGGTTATTTATAGTTATGGTATTTTAGGTGTATTCCCATTCTTTCTTCTTGTTACTGCATTCATTAAGATACTATATAAGACAATAGATCTCAAGAAAAGTACCGGAGTTATAATATATACGTCATTATTTACTTTCGCTTTTTCTGGTTTTCAAATGGAGTTCTCTTTCGCATTTAATACCTTTGTGAAAACGTTGTTTGTTCTCCTTCTTATATCATTTATTTATAGACAAAAAAGCGCTAATGATTAATTTTATAAAAAAGGTTTTGGCAGCAGACTTAATTTCTAAGTTTTGTCAGATTATTTTAACCTTATTGCTGATTAGAATTTTAAGTAAAAATGATTATGCTATATATGCAGGAGTTCTCGCTTGGTCTATGTTAGCTGCGAGTTTTACCTCTGGACTTAATATTTCTTTATTAAGAAAAGTTGCGAAATATGGTATGAGTAACCTGAGCTTATTTTACTCAACTATGCTGATTGCTTTTGCTAGCATTTCTTTTATCGTCCTATTTATTATTTTTTCATATAACTCAACTAGTGTTTTTTTAGTTGCGATTCTAAGCGTTTCTCTGATAGGTTTCCAGCTTATCGCATCTTTCTTACAAGCCAAGAAAGATGTTGTATTTTACGCAATAACATCTTCAATAAAAAGTCTCATTCCATTTTTACTTATTTGCACCTTATATCTTATATGTAATAATATTACGGTCGAAGATTATATATATATATTATTTTTTTCCTTTTTGTTCATATTGTTTTCTTTTATCGTA
>NZ_MQVK01000052.1:0-409 GCF_002002385.1 Vibrio sp. SALL6 | reverse complement strand
GTGTTATTTTGGTGTTTGTCTTAAAGACAAACATTGAGAACTTTACAAACAACAATAAATTGTTGTTTTGTCAGCTTTCCAAATTGTTAAAGAGCTAATCACTTCTAATGAAGTAACCATTTTTAAGAACACTTAATACTTTTTTATCAAAAGAAATGTGCTTAAAGATGGTATCCCGTAGGGGAGTCGAACCCCTGTTACCGCCGTGAAAGGGCGGTGTCCTAGGCCTCTAGACGAACGGGACATAGGAAGTCAGTGGTGGAGCTAATCGGGATCGAACCGATGACCTCTTCGCTGCCAGCGAAGCGCTCTCCCAGCTGAGCTATAGCCCCACATAAATTGCTTCAGCACTTTATGCAGAACCAACTTTTTGCTCTGAATTTAAACCATATCAATCTGTGTGGACACT
>NZ_MQVK01000051.1:0-2830 GCF_002002385.1 Vibrio sp. SALL6 | reverse complement strand
CACTCTTAAACAGATTGTTATACAGAAATTGTACCGTTTTCGTAATTTAAAGGGATTTCGCATGTCCTCTCTAAAAATTTGGCACCTGTAAGCATTGGAATATATTTTAAACGTTTCTTTTTCTCTAGTTGCTCTGGCTTGCCAACGATTACTTGATGTGCAGGAAAGTTATTGTCATAGTGCTCATTCAATCGAGAAGCTATTGCAGGGTCAACAACCAGATCTTTGCCTACATTTAGCCAAACATGGATATTCATTACATCATCAGAATAGCCCTTCTCCCATTCGCCAATTAAACCATCAACTGTTGTGTCATATTCATTGCAACCATTAATTACTACTTCACCAAATACTAATTCGCAAGGAATACCCTTTTTTTGAAAAAAGGTGAAGGCAGTTGCACCAAGTGGAATACATCCATCAGTCCACCCAAATGGACCAAATCTCTGTAAAAGAAAGTTCAATAGCTCATTGTTTGCAAGCTCGCCATAACGTTTAATGTCTCTAGCTGGAACCAATGTATCAATTGGCAATTGAGGGGAAATTTCTAGTTTTTTGGCTCTTTTTTCTGCTGCTTTTAGATACTCTATATACCGCATTTTTTCTTCTCTATTTCCTTCTGTATAACGCCCTGCTAAGGGGTGAGCAACGCAATACCGAAGCCGCTGCAAACCACCTTAATCACTAAATTCAACGCATAGTAAAAATGCCACGCGTTGTGAATCCCTCTTGAGCAGTTTGTTAGTTTGCAGGCCCAAAAGGTTGATTTTACGTTATTTTAAACTTTGCAAACAATAAACTTTATGTGTTTTGATGCACTTAAGTCAGGCGTAGTCTCAAAGCGGCTACTCAATGAAACCACGTGGAACAAACAACGCCGCAGAAAACGAACTCACAACACAAAAAAGCGCTTTTGGAAAACCAATCTCACAATGCGGACTTTCAACAAAGCCACTGAAACCACGTGGAACTTACCACACCAGAGAAAACGTCTTGCAGCGAGTAAATCGGCTTTTGTACCAACAAACTCACAGAGCAGAGTTTCAGCAAAAAAGTTCGACTCAGTTACCCAAAAAGTCACAGCACCAAAGAACAAATCAACCGCTGAAACGATGCCAATTGTGGTTTTTTACCACGCTGATTAACACTGAAATTAAATGCCGATACGACATGAGCTTTTACCGCAAGATCTTGCGATATAGCTACGTTTTTCCTCTCGCAAACTAACGCCGCATTAAGGTGTGAGCAACGCTACCACCAAGCCTAAACCATTGCGCCGTAAACACGAAACCCAACCTTGAACTGAAAATGCCAAGCGTTGGGAATCACTCTTAAATGCTTTGTTAGGCTTACTGTTCACCATTTATCTGCTTTGCAAAATCAGCGTGAAAACTGATTAGCTCAACACCATCAATTGCTTTTATAGATGCATTATTACCTTCAGCAGTGCAGAAAGGTGGATACGCGAATAACAGCTGACCAACCTTTAACTCCAAATCGCTTGGAATGTTCAATCTTTCAATTGGGTCCTCGTCAACCCAAGCCAAAAACTGTACCCAGGTACAACCAAATTCATCAATATCACCGGTTTCAGCATTCAATTTAACTACCAAGTTATCTCGAATAAGAAATTGGTCACCAAAGCAATCCTGAGCAATAGGAAAATCACTTGCTTTAACTTCCCGATATAAATTGTGGAAAGCCAACTCACCTTCTAAGAAGGTATTAACATTTAACAAGCGTTCTTGTGCATCATGAGAGCGGATCTGTAGACCGCCCGAATATAATATTTTCATCGTTTCTCGCTCTGTAAGCCTAACGCCCAATTAAGGGGTGAGTAACGCAACACCGATGCAACCGCAAACCACCTTAATCACCAAAATTAACGCATAGTAAAAATGCCACGCGTTACGAATCCCTCTTGAATTGTTTGTTAGCACGCTACCCTTAAAGCCTTTGGCACACACCAAGAAGCTGAAATATTGCAGGAAATTTATGGTTTAAAACACTGAAACCAAACGGGCAGCTACCAAGCTTAAAAGTAACTCAAGACGTAAGATGGATAGAAGAAAAATATGCCAAAGCGCCCTATCTCACCGCTTTCAAATTAGCAAAGGATACGGGCTTAGGACTTTAACAGCAGCTTCAAAGAAACCTAGCTTTGACGAAAATATCTCAGCACTAAAGAAACAACACCAGAGAAATAGCCCAAAAGTTAGAAACCGTAAACGCTAAAAGCAAAGCGAAAACTTCACATCTAGTGCCACCGGAGCGAACGTGAAAGGCACATTTGATCAGGTGTAAAGCTAGGAAAAGAAACCAATAAACACAGATAATTTTAACCTTTGATGCCAACCCAGTGCTAACGCCCGCTTAAGTGGTGAGCAATGCAATACGATGCTTCCGCACACCACCTAAATCACTAAAATCAACGCATGGTAAAAATGCCACGCGTTGCGAATCCGTCTTGAAGCGTTTGTTAGCTTTTTAGAAACGCCCCATTCCATGGAACAAACTAGCAAACAAACCCATTAAAACACCAAAAACAAGGCTCAGAATTATAGCGGCAGGGATAGAGGCAATCGCAAGTTTAACCATAAAAACAACCATCGACATGAATGGCATTTTTATATCCACAACTGTAACTTCCTGTTTTTCATTTTCTACAGACATAACTATTTCCTTATAATCGTATGCAATCAAAATTATTTTTACTAAGTAATGCAGCTTTTTGAGATAACCGATTTTTCCTTAAAAGCTAACGCCCTGCTAAGGGGTGAGCAACGCAATACAAAAGCCACCGCAAACCGCCTTAATCACTAAATTCAAC
>NZ_MQVK01000050.1:0-289 GCF_002002385.1 Vibrio sp. SALL6 | reverse complement strand
TAATTTGATACCGAGGTATCGAATTGGATTATCATCAACGAGTGCCCACACAGATTGATAGGTTCTTATTTTTAAAGAGCTTTTCTAACATTTTCAGCAACTTAGTTGCTCGTCGTTAGGGGTGCGTATCTTACTTCACACCGTGAGAGAGTCAAGCATTTTTTTCAAATTTCTTTTCTCTCAATTCCGACTCGCTGTGTGACTTTCGTCTCACTCCGTGTCGGTGGATGCGCAGTATAGGGAGTTGAGAAATTAGTACAAGCGTTTTTTGCAAAAAAACTTTCAACCG
>NZ_MQVK01000005.1:0-151871 GCF_002002385.1 Vibrio sp. SALL6 | reverse complement strand
GGTCCGGAAGATACGGTTACGGTCACCATGACTGGTCCAGCGAATGTCGTAGAAGGTGACACCACCACAGAGTACACCGTGACACTGAGCGATCCGGCGCCAGTCGGTAGCATCGTCACGCTCGTTTATAGCTACGCCACCGCGTCAGGTGATGACATCACCGAAACCACTCAAGCCATTATCGGTGCGGATGGTGTGACCGCCACGTTTACCATCGATACAGTGGATGATGTTTACGCCGAAGGCGATGAAGTATTCCGTGTCAGCGTGTCGGGTATTGTAGATGGTGATAGCAATCCGATTTTTGAGGCATTAGATGTTTCAAATGCCTTTGTTGACACCACCATCAGTGATGAAACCGACCCAGGTCCAGAAGATACCGTTACCGTCACCATGACCGGTCCAGCAAATGTCGTGGAGGGCGACACCACCACGGATTACACCGTGACACTGAGCGATCCGGCGCCAGTCGGTAGCATCGTCACGCTCGCTTACAGCTACACCACTGCATCGGGTGACGACATTACTGAAACCACCCAAGCGATTATTGGGGCGGATGGCGTAACCGCCACGTTTACCATTGACACTGTCGATGATTCCGATGACGAGCCGGATGAAGTCTATCGAGTTAGTGTGGCTAGTATTGTCGATGGTGACGACAATCCTATTTTCGAGGCGCTTGACCTCACTAATGCGTATGTTGATACGACCATCATCGATAATGATGAGCCGAATACGCCACCAATCGCTCGTGATTTCATCATTTCCCTCAATGTCCAAGAAGGCATTTTCCCTGTTCAGGATGTAGAGTTCGATGGGCTAACTAGCACCAATGAACAACGAGTTGAAGACATTGAAGATGATGCAGTTGCGGCCAATGATGGTGATATTCTAATACAGGTTGTTGACCTCCCTGAACACGGAGAGTTGTATTATGTGGATGGTAATGGTCAGGAAGTCATTATAGATGAAACCACTCAGTTCCCTGAAAACACAGAGGTTAAGTACCGTTTGACTGATGACTTCTTTGACGAACAGAGCTTTGACTCAGCTGACCTTCTTGAAGACCAAGGTAAAGATATCTTGGTTAATTCCTATACTCCTCCTAACTCGAACTTAACGTTCACTGGAGGTCAGATAATTACTGTTGGTAACAGTATCATCTTTGATTCTGATGCTCAGATCTCAGTCGATTTTGCTAATCAACAAGTAGGGTTAGTTGTTGTTTCTCCGAATGAAACGGGACAGGGTGATGAAATCAGTACTGGTGAATATATTACGTTAGAGTTAGATGAAGATTTATCTGCAAACGAAGCGAAACTGAATTTGGCTAGTCTGAATGACCGTTTCAACAATGGTGGTGCATGGTTAACAGCATACATCTTCCTGAATGGTGCTCTTGTTGATGTTCAGCAGTTTTACTCAACGGATATTAACTATACCAGTAACCATGAAGGATCCATCGCAGTTTCATTAGCGAATGGTAGTTTTGATGAAATCCGACTAACACCAGAGACAGATAGTTCGAGTAATAAAGCGAGCTTTACCTTAGTTGGGACTGAAATTACCAGTTTTACTGACGTTAACGATGACTTTACCTATCAAGCTATCGACACTGATGGTGCAATTAGTAACGAAGCAACGGTAGCGGTTGATTTCGAGAACGTCACTGTAGATGCTGTCACGGCGCTTGGTTATCAAACCATGGCATTAAATTCTGAGCTGAATCTCATCATGGGTACAGATGGAGACGATATTCTGGTTGGTACCGACGGTAATGACATGATCATCGGTGGTTTAGGCAACGATATCTTAACGGGCGGTGAAGGTGATGACGTCTTCAAGTGGACAGAAATGCAGTCCGCAACTGATACCGTGACGGATTTCAGTGATGGTGATCAGCTTGATTTTACCGATGTATTTGATGATATGACGGGTACTGACATTTCCACATTGCTTGATGATCTTGGTTCTGGAGACTACCGAGGACGCGTAGATGATATAACCGTAGAAGTGACTGAAAGTGGAGGTAACTCGACATTGACGATTAATAAAGATGGTCAACAGTTAGAAGTTAATTTCGATGGCGCATCGGCCGCAGATATCGCCAACAGCTTAATCAGTAATCTCGAACAGTTGAGAGAATAAGAAAAACGGAGCGAAAGCTCCGTTTTTTATGTCGTTCCGATAATCGCCAAAGAGCGATTAAAGCACTTTACAAGCAAAGCCTTTTAGGTAGAAACCTTCTGGGTATGCCGTATCGGTTGGGTGATCTGCGGCTTGTTCAAAGCGCTCAACAAATTTCACTTGGCGGTTTGCGTCTACCGCTGCGTCAGCAATGATTTTTTGGAATAAAACTTGGTCCATTAAGCCAGAGCATGAGTAGGTCAGTAGCGTGCCACCAGGTTTTAGAATTTGCATCGCCAACATGTTGATGTCTTTGTAACCACGACATGCGCCATTTAGTTGCGCTTTGCTTTCTGCAAACTTAGGTGGATCCATGATAACCACATCAAACTGAGTGCCTTGGTCACGGTATTCACGAAGCAGTTTAAATACATCTGCGTTTAAGAAAACAGCGCGCTTTTTCGAGATATCAAACTCGTTCAGCTCTGCATTGTATTTTGCTGTGTCCAATGCTGGCTGAGATACATCCGCATTGATTACGCGTTTTGCGCTGCCTTTCAGTGCGTAAAGACCAAAGCCACCTGTGTAAGAGAAGCAGTTAAGAACTTCTTTATCTTTAACGTACTTCATCGCTTGTTGACGACTGTCACGCTGGTCTAGGTAGAAGCCTGTTTTATGTCCACCTACAATGTCGACACTGATTTTCACGCCGTTTTCTTCGATGACGACAGATTTTGGAGGCACTTCACCGTGCAATACGCCAGTGGTCTCTTTCAAACCTTCTTTCTTACGTACTGCTACGTCAGAACGTTCGTAGATATTGCAATCAGGGAAGCATTCAACCAATGCATCTACAATCGCTTGCTTGTTGTACTCTGCGCCTGCGCTGAGCAATTGACATACGAAGAAGTTTTGGTAGCGGTCAATCGTCACGCCCGGCAAGCCGTCAGATTCAGCGGCGATGAGTCGGTAACCCGTTAAACCATCACGTTCAATCACGTCTTCACGAAGAAGTTGAGCATTTTGAAAACGCTTCACGAAAAACGCTTTGTTGATTTCTTCTTTTTCAAAACTCCAAATACGAGCGCGGATTTGAGATTCTGGAGAATATGCCGCTTTTGCTAGCCATTTACCGTCGTGAGTGAACACATCAACTGTTTCGCCAAGAGCGGGTTCGCCCTCAACTTTACCGATGCCTCGAGAGAAGATCCAAGGGTGCTTGCGCTTAACCGATTTCTCACGACCTTTAACCAAATAGATAGCAGCTGTCATTTCATTTGCTCTTGTTGAATTTTGAAAGGGGCGTATTGTCCGGGATGTTGAGGGCAAAAGCAATATCCCTCAACAATCCAGTCATTTGCTAAACGGTCGGTATCGTTAGTCATTATCGTCGGCATAGCTGTTAGCTGGCATAAAAAAGGGCCACTTGCGTGACCCTGATAAACTGATATTTGCTTATGCTCTCAAACCTGTGAGGAGAGATTCCATCGTATCGCTTTGCTTACGCAACTGCTCGACGTTTTGCGAGGTCGTGCTGATCATATTGCACACATTATCTGCTTGAACTCGGATTTCTTCGACACTTGCGGCGATGTTATCTGCAACGACACCTTGTTCCTCAGCCGCAGTCGCAATTTGAATACTGCTGTCTGAGATGGTTTGGTTTTTATCGGCAAGCGAGCCAATCTCTTGGTTTACTTCTGCCATCAGGTTTTGACCTTCGTTGGCATTGTTTACCGTAACTTCCATAAGTTTGGTGAGGGATTGGCTGTTACGTTGTAACGATTCAATCATCGCTTGGATTTCAACGGTTGCTTGCTGAGTACGCCCCGCAAGAGCACGAACCTCATCCGCAACCACGGCAAAACCGCGACCTTGCTCGCCAGCACGCGCGGCCTCAATAGCGGCATTCAATGCCAGTAGGTTGGTTTGTTCTGAGATACCGTTGATTGTTGTCACGACTTCATCAATTTGCGCTGCGTTTGCATCTAGCTCTTCAACCGCTTGAGAAGCAGATTGAATCTCATTTGACAGATTTGAAATCGAGTGAAGCGTGTTTTCGACTTTCACTTGGCCTGACTGAGCCACACTACGTGCATCATCCGTCTGTGTGCTTGAGTCGTGAGCCAGTGTCGCAACTTCACGAATCGTTGACGCCATCTGCTCCGTTGCACTTGCAAGAGAGTTGAGGTGTTCTTGTTGCGTCGCAGAAATTTCAGAACTGTGGTGAATCGATTGGTTCAAGTCCGAGCTGATTTGCTGCATAAGAGCGACAGACTCTTGGATGGATTGAACCATTTTTTGTTCACGCTCCGCGACTTTATCAATCGTGATGGCGATTTCACTGAACTCATCACGAACAGGGAAGAAATTCATCCGCGCGGTTAGGTCGCCATCAGCAAGCGTGTTTAGCGCCTTGTTCATGGTGAACATTGCGCCACCGATGAACGTCATGATGTAGTAAACACCCAGCGCGAGAACAAACAAGCTCACGCAGATGATGCTCACTTGAGTCATTGATAGGGCAGTCCACAGAGAAAGCTCATGATTCGCAACCAAACTGAATGCGCCATTCAATACCGATACAGATTGCGGTCCTGTGCCAATAGAGACTGTCTCTGAACCCGCAATAAGATTTGCTACTTGAGCTTGAGAAAGATTGCCAGCCTCTATCAGCCCTTTCATGAGCATCAACTCTTCCTGATACATACCTGAGATCAGAGAATTAGCCGCGCTATTGAGGACGAGAGTAAGAATGACTAGAGCAAGAAGAGGAAGAATGAAGAGCAAGTAGAACTTTTCTTGAATCTTTAAGTGAATGAGATACTTATCAATCCAGCGGAAAGGAATTTCTTTCATAATTATTATAACCATACGAAAACCCACTATCCTTAGTGGGGTGAATAAGACAAAACGAATATATCACTCAATAATCAGATGCGGTACAAAGATGAACGTAAAGTGTGAGAGATTTATAGTTAAAGGTCACGTTCAAGGGGTTGGCTTTCGTTACCATACTTCGCACCAAGGTTTAAAGCTTGGTTTAACGGGCTACGCGAAGAACTTGAACAATGGCGATGTAGAAGTGATGGCTTGTGGGCCTAAAGAGAAAATTGACCAGTTTTGTGAATGGTTACAAGAAGGTCCGCGGACGGCGACAGTAGAAAGCGTTACGCGAGAGAGCGTATCGTACAAACCATTCCGCGGATTTAAAATTCTATAATATTACAGGCACTTAGCTGGTTTAGGTAAACCTGCTAGCTTTGTTGCTTGTTTTGCTGGGCCTTTTTTGAACAGCTTGAACAAATATTTGCTGTTGCCTTTTTCTGGGCCGTGTGCCTTTTCCATTGCCTTGACAAGCATTCGCACTGCTGGAGAGGTATTAAACTCTTCATAAAACTCGCGCACAAAATGCACAACTTCTAAATGAGCATCAGTAAGTTCGATGTCTTCTTCTTTTGCTAAAAGCTCAATCATGCCTTCTTCCCACTGAGTATGATCCAGTAGGTAGCCTTGAGCATCAGTTTCAATTTCTTTGCCGTTGTAAACGAACATAACGTCTTATCCGTTAAGTGAACATGGATGTTTATAGATTAGCGCACACGTTAGGAAGTTCTCAACAAAAGAATCCTGAAGTCGTACTGAGCGAAGCAAAAGCATACAAAGTAGCAGGGCTTTAATGAATACTGATGATGTGTCCAAAACTCACTACTATGCAGAAAAATAATAAATTATTCAGCTTGTTAAAAATTTAACGGGGGTAATACCAAGACATTTGCATTTATATTCAGGTTTATTCATTTTTATTATCGTTTTTTGATAGTCAGCTGTCTAATTAATGAAATTTTGTTTAAGGATGAATCGGTTACGACGTTGTGTTTATTCCTTTGGGTCGATATTCTCTGGGTTTGATAACCGACCTGTGCTCAGGTTAGAAACAACACTCATGACAAGGAGTCAGTCATGTCGACACAACGTTACATTGAGATTAATGACAACGTAAAATCCACTTGGTCTATTGAGCGTATTTGGAAGCTTGCAGAATCCTTACCCGTAGAAGAAATTTCTATTGATGACATTAAAGGTCCGAATGAGGTGACCTGGTTTAGTGATGAAGGGCCGCAGCCAACCTGCCGTGAAATAGCGAAACATTGCCAACGCATTAACAATGCCGATGTATCGTATCCCGTGATCTTAACTAGTGACTACCGAGTCTTTGATGGTATGCACCGAATCGCCAAGCAAATCATGTTAGGAGAGGAAACGATCAAAGTGAGACGCTTTAGAGAAAATCCAGAAGCAGACGAAGTTATCGAGTTGTCTGTAGAGCAGGCGTAATACACTGAATTGCACACAAAGAAAAAGCCCGAAGGAATTACCTTCGGGCTTTTTGATTTTACTTAACGAGAAACGATTAATCGTCGTTCATGATGCCTAGAATGCTTAGTAGGCTAGTGAACAAGTTAAGGATGTTTAGGTACATCGAAATTGTTGCACTGATGTAGTTTGTTTCTTCGCCACGAACGATACGACTTGTATCGAATAGGATGAAACCAGAGAACACGAGTGCAGAAACACTGCTGATTACTAGGTGAGCCATTGTGGAACCAACGAAGATGTTAATCAGCGCTGCAACGATCACAATGATCAAACCTGCCATCAGGAAGTTGCGCATGAAAGAGAAATCTTTCTTGCTTGAAATGGTGTAAGCCGATAGGCCAAGGAACACCATACCAGTCAAACCTAGAGCTTGAGCAATGATAGTAGGACCGTTTGGAATTGATGCGTAGTAGTTAAGCATTGGACCTAAAGCACCACCCATTAGAGTCGTGAAAACGAATGTCCAAACGATACCAGATGATGAGTTGATTGCCTTTGGCATAACAAAGAACAAAATACCAATCGCGGCAAGCTGCATCACAATCGCCATGATTGGTGAAATTTGCATTGCCATAGTCGCGACTGCTGCGATAGCACTGGTCATCAGTGTCATCGACAGTAGGAAGTAAGTGTTTTTCAGTACTTTGTTAGTTTCAAGTGTATTAGGAACACTTGTTGAACGAGTAAACATTGGACTGTTCATAATTATCCTCAATAAGGGAGTTTACTATTGGTACATTTATGGGGCTGAAAGTTCAAAAAATCAAGCCCTTTCCATGCATATCCTAGATAAAATGATAATGGAAATAAGATGTTATGTATGTGGCAACTTGTAACACAATATTACCACCAAGAATTTTTGCGTTGATGCTCACAACGATTGGTGATGTAAATGACAAAAAGCACTGACTTCATTCGAAATCAGTGCTTTTAAAGCGTTATCTGCGTTGATGATTAATGATGCAGGATTTGCGCTAAGAAGTTTTGCGTGCGATCCGATTGAGGATTCTCAAAGAAGTCGACCGGGTTGTTCTCTTCTATGATTTCTCCTGCGTCCATAAATATCACGCGATCGGCGACTTCTTTAGCAAAGCCCATTTCATGGGTTACACACAGCATGGTCATGCCTTCTTCCGCCAATTCGACCATAACGTCCAACACTTCACGCACCATTTCAGGGTCGAGCGCGGAGGTGGGCTCATCAAACAGCATGACTTTAGGACTCATACACAATGAACGGGCAATCGCTACACGTTGTTGCTGACCACCAGATAACTGACCTGGGTATTTATCGGCTTGGTCTGGGATTTTAACGCGTTTGAGATATTTCATCGCAACCGCTTCTGCTTCCTCTTTCGGCATCTTTTTCACCCAAATTGGCGCAAGTGTACAGTTTTCCAAAACTGTTAAGTGTGGAAAGAGGTTAAAGTGTTGGAAGCACATTCCGACTTCACGTCGAACGGCTTCGATGTTTTTCAAGTCTTCCGTAAGCTCTGTTCCAGAAACAAAAATGCTGCCTGCTTGATGCTCTTCAAGGCGATTGATACAGCGAATCATGGTCGATTTCCCTGAACCTGAAGGGCCACAGATAACGATTTTTTCGCCTTTCTTTACATTTAAGTTGATGTTTTTTAGTACGTGAAACTCACCATACCATTTGTTCATGTCCTTCAACTGGATCATATAGTCTTGTTGTTGCGTCATAATACGTCCTTGATCTTGATGAGTTATCGTTTGTGACCGGTATGAAGTTTGTTTTCGAGCCATATTGAGTAACGTGACATACCAAAACAAAATACCCAGAACACTAACGCGACAAATACATAACTTTCGGTAGCAAAGCCGAGCCATTCGGGGTCGGTGTTTGCTGCTTGTCCAATACCGAGCACATCGAACATACCGATGATCAGTACCAGACTGGTGTCTTTAAATAGGCCAATGAATGTGTTTACGATGGAAGGAATGGTGATCTTAAGTGCCTGTGGCAAAATGATCAGGCCTGTTTTCTTCCAGTAACTCAAACCTAACGCATCGGCAGCTTCATATTGTCCTTTTGGAATGGCTTGCAAACCACCACGTACCACTTCTGCCATGTAAGCCGCGCTGAACATGACCACGCCAATTAAGGCACGAATAAGTTTGTCCGTCTCGGAACCTTCAGCTAAGAACAGCGGTAACATAACGGACGCCATGAATAGTACGGTAATCAGTGGAACGCCACGCCATACTTCAATGTAAATCGTACAGATGCTGCGTATGATGGGCATATCAGAGCGTCTACCTAGAGCCAGTGCGACACCGATCGGTAATGAAACCACAATACCAACAAGCGCGATGATCAGTGTGACCAGCAAGCCGCCCCATTTGTGCGTTTCAACCACTTCCAAGCCAAACACACCACCGTAGAGAAGCGCAGCAACGATAAACGGATAGATGTTGACAAAGAACAGCCAAATCCATAAGCGTTTTGGTGTTTTTTCATAGGCAAGAAGCACAGTGAAAATCGCGAGCGTGATGTAAAACAGGCGAGGGCGCCAAAGTTCTGCTTCTGGATAGAAGCCGTACATGAACTGCTCCCAGCGAACACTGATGAACACCCAGCATGCACCTTCTCGGCTACAGTCATCACGCGTTGAGCCTATCCAGTCAGCATTAATGAATGCCCAATCGACAATGTGCCAAAGCGCATTAAAAACGATATAAGCAAGAATAAGCGTGACAATGGAGTTGACTGGGCCATTAAACAAATTCTTGCGTAACCACCCAACCACGCCAACGGTATTTGATGGTGGCGGGAGATCGGGCTGAAATTGATGTGTACTCATATTATCTCTCCACCAGCGCAACTTTGCGGTTGTACAAGTTCATCAACGCAGACGTAAGCAAGCTCAGCGTTAGATAAACGCCCATTGTCATTGCGATGATCTCAATGGCTTGTCCTGTCTGGTTCAAGGTTGTACCAGCAAACACAGAAACCAGATCCGGATAACCAATAGCCATTGCCAACGAAGAGTTCTTCGTTAAGTTCAAGTATTGGCTTGTGAGTGGAGGAATGATGATTCTCAAAGCTTGAGGGATAACAACCAGCTTGAGCGTTTTAGCACGAGGCAAACCAAGTGACATCGCGGCCTCTGTTTGACCATGACTCACCGCGTTGATACCGGAGCGTACGATTTCCGCAATAAAGGCGGCGGTGTAAACACTTAACGCCAATAGCAGAGCTGCCAACTCAGGAATGATACTGATCCCACCTTTGAAGTTGAAACCTTTCAGTTCTGGGTATTCCAAAGAGATTGGCATACCAGAAACGAAGTAAACCAGCAGAGGCAAGCCAACGAGAAGCCCTAAACCAATTCGTCCCATCGGGGTTTGTTGGCCTGTTAGGCGTTGTTTGTTTCTAGCCCAAATAGAGATAGAGATCGTAGCGATAAGCCCGATAACAAACGCAGCAATTACCACGCCACTGCCTTCATTAAACACTGGCGCAGGGAAATAAAGCCCACGCACGTTTAAGAAGATAGCTTCGCCAAGGCTCAAACTTTGTCTTGCCGATGGTAATGCTTGCAGTACTGCGAAATACCAGAAAAAGATTTGCAGAAGAAGGGGGATATTTCGAAACGTCTCAATGTAAACCGCAGCTAAACGGCTAACCAACCAGTTTGTTGAGAGACGCGCTACACCCATCGTAAAACCAATCGCGGTGGCGAGAATAATACCCAGAACAGAGACTAATGCTGTATTCAAAAGACCCACGATAAACGTTCTGCCGTAAGAATACGTTTCGTTATACTCAATGAGAGTTAACCCGATACCAAAACCAGCTTCTTGGTTCAGGAAACCAAAGCCTGTCGCGATGCCCCGAGCATCGAGGTTATTTAACGCATTGTTGATGATGGTATAAAAGAAAAATACCAGTGCAGCTATAGCAATGATCTGGAAAATAGCAGAACGAAAGGCAGGATTATAAATCAAGCTCTTGCTTCCGCTCGGTTTGGACATCGTACTTGGCGATGTATCTTTAGTCGGTTTCATACAGCGATAACCTCAAACCTTAGTTATAGATATCACTCTGTATAAATAAGTGGTTGTCCCTAAAGGCTTAACCTAGTGTTAGCTTGCAATAGATTTGTAGCGCGAGTTACTCGCCCAAACCCATATCATACTGACCAAGGCTTATTCCAGCCAATGAGCGATCCTTACTCATCCAGATTGATATATTCAAGAAAAAGGGCGGCATGAACCGCCCTGATTAACTCGTTTCTAACGGATTGGTGGCGCGTACATGAAGCCGCCGGCATTCCAAAGTGCGTTAACACCACGAGCGATCTCTAAAGGCGAACCTTTACCGACTGTGCGCTCAAAGCTTTCGCCGTAGTTACCCACTTGTTTGACGACTTGGTAACCCCAATCATCACGAATACCTAGGCCTTTACCTTTCGGACCATCAACACCCAAAATACGTTTGATGTTTGGATCTTGAGATTTCAACATCTCATCCGCATTCTTAGAGGTAATGCCATATTCTTCCGCATTCACCATTGCTGCTAACGTCCACTTAGCGATGTTGAACCACTGATCGTCGCCTTGACGAACCACAGGGCCAAGTGGCTCTTTAGAAATGATTTCAGGAAGAACCGCTGCAGAAGAAGGATCTTTCAGATTCAAACGAAGTGCGTACAGACCAGATTGGTCAGTCGTTAGCACGTCACAGCGTCCGGCATCGAAACCTTTTGAGGTTTGCGCCGCCGTATCAAACACCACAGGTTTGTACGACATGCCACTGTTGCGGAAGTAATCCGCTAAGTTGAGTTCGGTTGTTGTACCTGACTGTACGCAAACTGACGCACCATCAAGCTCTTTAGCGCTAGAAATGCCAAGATCTTTCTTGACCATGAAACCTTGACCGTCATAGTAGTTAACGCCAACAAAGTTTAGGCCGAGCGCAGTATCTCGGTGTAGAGTCCAGGTAGTGTTACGAGAAAGCACATCGATTTCACCCGATTGAAGTGCAGTGAAGCGTTCTTTCGCGGTTAGGGGTACATATTTAACTTTCGTTTTATCCCCAAGAACGGCTGCAGCCAGTGCTTGGCAATATTCTACGTCGATACCTTCCCATTCACCTTTTGAGTTAGGGTTTGAGAAACCAGGTAGACCGGTACTTACGCCACAAGTAAGGAAACCTTGTTTTGTGACTTTGTCCAGAGTCGTGTCTGCTGCTTGTGCTGATGTCGCCATCATGGCAGTAGAAGCCGCTACGACGGAAGCAAGAATTGTTAGTTTGTTTGCCATTTGTATCCTTCCTGTATGATCCATGTTTAATCAGGAGTGACCTGAAATAACTTGTCCAATTTATTAGTATTTATTGTCCTACGTGGTTGATTTTCGAAGAAACGGCAATCGATAAATCAACCAGTTATAAGCGTAGGAAAGGATCTGTTAATTCTCAAATATATAATTTAAATAGAGTTTTGAGAGAACTTCCAAAGCTCCTTGAGAATTAGAATGACGAAATGTTAATTGTTTGTAAATAGTGCAAAACTCGGTCAATTTGGTGCATCAGAACAATCAATAGAAGAGTGAATAAAATGAGAGAATAAAAAGTTGTTATTAAATCTATCATTAGCCTAGCTCGACTGAGTTACGCAAAAATTTGAACAAAAATTATTTGTGATGTCGAAACAGGGTGATGTGTTTGCCCCATTTTTGGTAGCATGAGTAGCAATAGCAAATAAGAGTAATCATGGATTGAAATGCGATATTTTCCTCTGTTCTTAGATTTAGTGAATAAACCAGTACTTGTTGTTGGTGGTGGAGAAGTGGCGAGCCGTAAAGTGGAAGCGCTACTCAAGGCTGGGGCGAATGTCACCATTGTTTCTCCAACTTTGGTTGAGTTCTTATCAAGGCTTGCCGATGAGCACCAAATCCATTGGGTGCAACGCTTTTATTCAAGTGACCTTGTCACAAAACGTTTTGTTCAAGTATGGGCCACCACTGATAACCCAGAGTTGAATCACCAGGTGTATAAAAATGCCAAAGAACTTGGCATTTTGGTCAACGTCGTAGACGACAAACCGTACTGCGACTTCATCACACCTTCAATGATCAACCGTGGCAGAATCCAGATTGCAATTTCAAGTGGCGGAGCGTCTCCGGTACTGATTCGCAATATTCGTGAAAAGCTTGAAGCGATTCTTCCTCAGAACATGGGCTTGATGGCCGAGTTTGCCAACTCGAAACGTAATTCGATCAAAGAAGCGTTACCAAGTGTCGATTTACGCCGTAAGTTCTGGGAGCAGTTCTTCTCGAATCCTGATGTTGAAAACGCGCGTAATAACCGTGAGCTTGAAACGATCTATCAGGCAACGATGGCAAACCCATTGGATGAAAAGGGTAGCTGTACTTGGATTCACCTCGGGAAAGACATCGAAATGCTGCCAATCAAAGCCGTTCGCTACATGCAGCAAGCCGAACTCGCGCTGTACTCGACTAAGTGTGAATCAGATGCAATGGAGTTGGTAAGAAGAGATGCCGAACGTGAGGCCTTTTCAAATGCGGCAGAACTGTCTGATAAGTTAGCCAAAGCGAAAAAAGACAACTTACGTGTGTGCGTGTTCATTCCTCAAGGCACAAGCGAATTCATGTTGCTGCAAGGGCAAGATCTTGTGATTTAGTTTGTGGCGCTTTAGCAAAAACAACGCTCTCCAAAATACTGACAATAAAAAAGCGCCGACGAAAAATACGTCGGCGCTTTTATTTTTGCTTCTTCTAACTGGTATCGAATACCAATTAGCAAAACATATTAATCACGGAAGTTGTTAAACTGGAACGGTTGGCCTAGCTCTGCTTCACGGATTGCAGCGATAGTTGCTTGCAGGTCATCACGTTTCTTACCAGTTACACGTACTTTGTCGCCCTGGATAGACGCTTGTACTTTTAGCTTCGCATCTTTGATTAGCTTAACCAGTTTTTTCGCTGTCGGTGTATCGATACCTTGGCGGAACAGGATATTTTGATGCCAGTTTTTACCCGTTACTTCTGGGTTTTGAGCGTCCATTGCGTTTGCATCAACATTACGTTTTGCCAAGTGGCCACGTAGGATGTCGCGCATTTGCTTAAGCTGGAAGTCACCTTCCGCAGACACTTTTACGTTTTCTTCTACTAGCTCAAAGCTCGCATTTACGTTGCGGAAATCGAAACGAGTAGACAGTTCACGGTTAGCGTTATCAACGGCGTTACGTAGTTCAACGGTATCGATTTCTGAAACAATATCAAACGATGGCATGAAGATTCCTTGATTATCTCGTTATATGGATGAATTACTTAGTGGATTTTACAGCTTCTGCCAGCATATCTAGCATCGTTACTGTATCGTCCCAACCTAAACAAGGGTCAGTAATTGATTGACCGTAAGTTAGGTTGTTAATGTCAGTCATTGGCTGGTTGCCTTCCATAATGAAGCTTTCCGCCATGATACCCGCAATGCGAGTGCTGCCTGACTTAATTTGAGTACAAATGTCACTTGCAACATCAAGCTGTTTTCGGTGCTGCTTCTGACAGTTTGCATGGCTGAAGTCTACAATAAGACGTTCAGGTAAACCAAACTCAGCAAGTGAATCACACGCTTGCTTCACAGATGCTTCGTCAAAGTTTGGACCTTTTTCGCCGCCACGCAAAATAATATGACCGAATGGGTTGCCACTTGTGCGGTACACCGTCATACGACCATTCTTATCTGGCGAGTAGAAGTAGTGTGAAGCTTGAGATGCACGAATCGCATCAATCGCGATTTTCACATTACCGTTTGTGCCATTTTTAAAGCCAACAGGGCAAGATAGCGCTGATGCCATTTCACGGTGAATTTGAGATTCTGTCGTACGTGCGCCAATTGCGCCCCAAGTGATCAAATCCGCAATGTATTGGCCAGTGATCATATCAAGAAACTCAGTAGCAGTCGCAAGACCAAGCTTGTTGATATCCAGTAGCAGTTTACGAGCTTTGTGAAGGCCAGCTTCAAGCGCATAAGAACCGTCTAGGTTAGGGTCGGTGATAAGACCTTTCCAACCAACTACTGTACGAGGCTTTTCAAAGTAAGTACGCATAACGATAAATAGCTCGTCTTTGTACTTATCTTGGATTTCACTCAGGCGTTTCGCGTAATCAATTGCGGCTTCAGTATCGTGAACAGAACATGGACCAACGATAGCAAGAAGGCGATCGTCTTCACCTGTTAAAATGTTTTCAATCTGACGACGAGATTGAGCGATGCGATCTGCAACGTCATCCGTGATCGGATGTACACTACCTAGCTCCGCTGGGGTAGGCATTGGACCCAAAGGTTGGGTTCTCAATTCATCTGTTTTTATAGGCATGTTATAGCTTTATTCTCTATTGCGAAGGGGTAAAGATAACGGAATTACAGGCAGGAATAAACCGTTTCACGGGAATCTTCCCCAGGAAATACCGAATTGTATACAAAGGTGTTGGTATTCATTTAAATGACTTATGTATAAATGACAAAACTTGATCATTAAATCAATATATATACATTTGAATTTATAACCTTTTCTTCTATCTCACCTTCGGTCAAGCGAGTTTAGTGCGACGAACCTCATGCTTCTCTATTCGAGCGAGGTGACGCTGTCACTAAAAGTATGCTCAATAACTGTCTAGATCTAGCTTTTGTTAACATTTCTTTGACATCCATTTCGTTCGTTGATTAACTGGTCAGAGTAGTTTGGTAAGGAGACCAACATGTTATCAGCAGTACGTCGCGCAAATTTGTATCTCAATCTCTTTGGTTTTTCGAAAGTGCCTCTGATTTGGCTGTGTCACCCAAAAATTATCGCCATTGATAGTAAGCACGTTGAAGTGCGCATTCCACTTCGACGACGAACAAAGAATCACCTAAACAGTATGTATTTTGGTGCATTAGCTGTTGGTGCTGATGTGGCTGGTGGTTTTCTTGCGATGAGCAAAGCTCAGGAAAAAGGCGAGGCGATTTCTTTAGCATTTAAAGGAGTGAAAGCGGAGTTTTTAAAACGTCCAGAAGCGGATGTTCATTTCGTTTGTAATGACGGCCATGTCATTGATGAGATGCTAGACCATACCATTGCCACTGGAGAACGTGTTAATCGTGATGTGAAGATCATCGCACTGTGTCCGAGCCTACATGGGCAGGAGCCGATGGCAGAGTTTGCGCTTACTCTATCCATAAAAAAAGCAGCTCAACATACAAAGAAGGCTGCTTAATAGTTTGAATCCGTTTTTTAATTGAGCTCGATTTTCTCTATAGAGACTATTTTCGAACGGTTAAGCACGACTTTCCAACGGTAGTAAACGGGCGCATCAGTGTGGTTGTCTTCTTTGACGATCACATTGAGTAAATGACGTTTCTCTACAGACTCTTTGGTCACTTGCCCTTCATTTAGACGATAAACGCGGTTTGAGCTCTTATCCATTAGGCGGATGATCGGGCGCAAACTGATGTTCAACGTTTCTCGAGTCTGTTCATAACCACTTAAAAAGAGCGACGTCGCCATTTCTGTTTTTTCATGGTAGTGAAGAATTTGTTCTTCTCTTTGAACGACGCGTTTTTTACGAATCTGTTGAATCTTGTCTGGCAAGCTCGATAGCGTTTTATAATCAAGCCATTCTAATTTTTTACCGACGACTTTCTTCGTCGTCGGGTCGATGTACTTTTTTCGCCACTTAGGTTTGCCTTTACGAATCCAACGCCACATCGCATCACGCAGATCATCTTTAAAAATCTCGCGTAAAGCATAGATAAAAGACATCGCTATAATGAAAGACGCAGAGATCTCGCCAAGGTAGTCTCGGGCTAGAATAACGGTCGATGTCACTACGACCATAACCAAGCCCGTCGCAATCCCTTTAATCGCTCGCTTGATGTTGTTACCCATGGAGATAGTTTGCTCACGCAACACAATAGGGTGTTCAATCAGACGCCTTAACAAACGCATTTTGTTTGAAAGACGCGTCACGTCTTCAACCACGCGTGGAGAGTTGTATTTGTTTAGCTTGCGATGCGCTTGTTCTTTCTCACACAGAGTAATCAAACGCTGTTTAATGGTGCTGTAATCGCCTTCTCGAGGAAGATGAGCAACGAGAGACAAAAACTTCTGCTCGGTATACCACGACAAATAATTATCAATATTAACGTAGTAACGCTTTAAGTTTTCTTCATAAGGGATAGAGCGTCTCAAGCGTTTTAAGATCTCAAGCGTCAACTCAATGACTTCGTCCACTTCATCTTCTGTAACGGAGTTGCTCTCGTGCTTATTCAAACTCGCCACTGCTTTATCTAATGCGATAACGTACTGGTAGGCGAATAAACTCAAACTTACGCGGTATTGCTGATTAGAAAGACGTCCGCGCTTGGCTAATCGGCTGTGAACAAGCGGCAATAGAATTTCTGTACTGTAATAAGCACGTTGCTGAGTGATAGAAGTGTAATAAAATTCGGATTCACTGATGATGTCGGCGTTTAAACCAAGCTCACCAGGCACAAAGAAGTAAATATCTAGGTCGACACTTTTGCTTTCTGCGAGCGCGTGGCTAATTTTTAATGTTACTGAGTCTTGTTTATCGACGGTGACCAAAGAAAGCTCCTGACTTTGCTAAAGCACTCTAGCCTTACGTAATGTAGTTGAGCGTGTAAGGTCGAGATTGCTAAGAGAGTGACTGGGGCAAATAGCCGAGCAGACAGCATAACAGAGAGGTTTGCTTTTCTCTCTGATTTTCTTGTTAGTTTAGGTATAATTCCGTGTAAATTTTAAGAGAGACAATATCAATGATTAAAATTGGTCAAATTAACAGCTTAGAAGTCATTAAAAAGGCTGATTTTGGCGTATTTCTGGATGGTGACGATTACGGCTCTGTTCTGCTGCCTAACAAACATGTACCTGAAGGCACTGAACTTGGCGATCACATCGAAGTATTTTTGTACTTTGACTCAGAAAGCCAACTTGCTGCGACCATTGACAAGCCAATCGCTCAAGTAGGCGAGTGGGGCTTGATGAAAATCGAAGGCATCAATCAAACGGGTGCATTCGTAAACTGGGGCATTAAAGAGAAAGACCTTCTTATCCCATTTAGTGAGCAACGAGCTCGCTTTACTGCGGGTCAAAACATTCTGGTTTATGTTTATACCGATAAAGCATCGGGACGTATTGTTGGTACGACGAAGTTCAACAAGTGGCTTGATAAAACGCCAGCAAACTACGAAGTAAACGAAGAAGTTGATCTGATTATCGCGGAACGCAGCCAACTTGGTTACAAAGCGATTGTAAACGGCAAACACTGGGGCATGATTTTCCCTTCTGATGTATTTGGTAAGCTGTTTATCGGTAAAAAACTGAAAGGTTACATCAAGCAAGTCCGTGAAGATGGCAAAATTGACTTATCCCTACAAAAAGTCGGTGTGGCGAAGATGGATGATCTTTCAAGCAAGATTATTGATCTCTTGGAGAAGAAGGGCGGTTTCCTTCCTCTGAACGATAAGTCTTCGCCAGAAGCGATTTTTGATGCTTTCCGTACAAGTAAAGGCACGTACAAAAAGACCATCGGCGGTTTGTACAAGCAAGGTAAGATTGTGATTGAGAAAGACGGTATCCGTCTCGCTTAACTTATCTGCTTAAACGCTAGAAAGCAGCCAAAAAAACGGCCCAAACTCTTCCATTTTTTGGGCCTAGGGGAAACGGCTCTACAGAGCCTGCGCTAAACTTTCGTCAACCATTTATTGGGTGGTTAACGTAGAGAGAAATGCCGTATCAAAGCGTTACTTTGATATCTTCAGTTTAGTACAGCGAGCTTGAATCGCTAGCAGCCCTACGAGCTTTCATACTTACGAACTAAAAAGCCATCGCAAATACGATGGCTTTTCATTTATTTATGGTTCGTCATTTCTTTAAAATAAGTTCTTATCTCGTACTAACTCACGAGGAAGACCATTTTTAATGCGGTTACTGACCCACTTACCTAAACCGATAATCGCACCTTGGTACTTAACTAGCACTTCGCCTTTACCTGTTTTCAATCCTTCTGGAATGATTTGAGGACGAACATCACGGCCCATGTACCATTCACGTGCTTCTTCAATCGTTAGCTCAATAGCGTTGCTTTCAGCACCCGTCGCCAGCGCGGTAGCGACTTGGTGTTGCCAACGGTAGCCATTTTTATGTGCTTCAGCGATTTTAATGCCCATGCGAGAAAAACGTAATTCGCCAATCATAGGCTCAAGCGCATCTGGGAATAGCCAAACGTCTTTATCTCGGAGCCAAACCGTACTTTCGGAAGGTAACTCAATATCCAATGCGTTGTGTAGTTGCTTTGAAATCTCTTCTGATTCTTTCTTCGACGCTTTTACGAACGGGAATTTGCCCATGCGCTTTTTCACTTGTGGCGCCTCTACAGAATGGTGTTTGCGAATACGCGCAACAAAGAAGCCTTCACAGTCATAAACCTGAGGGAAGATGTGTAAGAAACCTTCTTCTGTTAATGCGGCGTTTGCATTTTCAAATAATCCATCCAGACTCTCAAACTCAACCGCGTCACCAAAGGTTTCTTTTAAGTGATGGCAAACTTGCTGGTTTTCCTCGGTACTTAACGTACACGTTGAGTAAACTAGCACGCCACCTGGCTTAAGTGCGTGGAATGCGCTTTCAATGAGATCTTTTTGCGTATCTGCGATTTCTAGAACGGACGCTTGTGTCCAGTTCTTCATGGCATCTTCATCTTTACGAACTGTGCCTTCCCCAGAACAAGGGGCATCAAGCAATACAGCATCAAATTGTTCAGGTAACCAACCACCAAAAACGCGGCCATCAAAGTTGCTCAAAGCGGCATTGCGCACACCACAGCGTTCGATGTTGGCATGCAGAACTTTTACGCGGCTTGCCGCGTACTCGTTCGCGACAAGTACGCCTTCATTTTTCATTAATGCGGCGATCTGCGTGGTTTTTGAACCTGGTGCAGCAGCGGTATCTAGTACCGCATCGTAAGATTCGTCATTCATGAATAGGGCAGATACAGGCATCATCGAGCTGGCTTCTTGAATGTAGAATAAGCCAGACATGTGTTCTGCTGTGTTGCCTAATGGTACAACCGACTCGTCGGCTTCAATCCAAAAACCAGTGTCACACCAAGGGACGGGTGACAATGTCCATCCTTTGTCTTCCGCGCGCTTAACAAAGTCTTCCACACTCATTTTGAGCGTGTTTACGCGGATACTTTTGCGAAGAGGCCTTTGACATGCAGAGATGAAATCTTCCATGTTGAGGTTCGCAGGAAGGATAGTTTGGATTTTTTCCAGAAACGCGTCTGGGATGTAAACATTAGGATGCAATGTGGAATCTCGTTTGCAGAATTTGCCGCAAATAATATACGAAAGCGACGCAGAAACGAATAGTGACGAGGTTAACGACCATAAAAAAGAGCAGCGATTGCTGCTCTTTACATCGAATCAATATCCCGCCTTAGGGCTTAGGAATTGGCGTTCTCCATTGAACCCAACTTTCATCGGCTCGTGGGTAAAGATAGAAAGAGTGACCACGTTTTGCAGCTGGTGGAATTTGTGATTGCTCTGGTGTTGAAAACGCAATGCCTCCACGCACGAGGCTATCAATCGTACCTGCTTTGATGTTCGCACCAGTAATACCGATAGACACATCCACACCAGACACATTCCAGAACACGCTGTTTTGACGCACTAAATACGCGTATTCGGGCTTGATTTTGATGGTGGAAACCACGCGATCAGCGAACTCGCCCAAGCGAACATCGGTAACTTGACCAACTTCCATTTGACGGTAGAGAACAGGAGTGCCGACTTGAACCGAACCGCGTTGCTCACTTTGCAGGGTAAACATGACGCCTTCTACACGGTCAAACCCTTTTTCTAATTGGAAATCGAACTTCGCCTTACCATTACCCGGTTCAACGCTGATAGATTTTGAAACCAGCGCACCTAAGTTCTTCACGCCGCCAAGGCCAATTTCAGGTTCAGTTAGCCAAAAATGCGTGCCTTCTACCGCGATATTTTCCACGTATTCCGGCAAAATTCGGGCGGTGACTTCAACCAGATTGCGACGGAAATTCGGTACGACAAGCGTCACTTCACCTACCTTCACGCCTTGGTATTCAATCGGCATACCTTTAAGTACTTCTTGCGTGCCGTCTGTTTCTAGCGAAATGACTCGACCAAATTTGCGCGCTTTTTGCTGATCAGCGTAAAGTTTCCAACGTTCTCCAACTTTGTTTTCCACGCCAGGCACGGAATCAAAGGCAATTCCACCTTCAATTAGAGATTTTAGTGGATGTGCTTTAACGCTAACGCCAGAAAGTGAGGCATCAATTTCGATACCTGAACGATTCCAAAAAACGGTTTGTGGGGTGACCAGATAAGCAAAGCGATTTTCAATGGTCGCTTTAATCAATACGCCACCATCGACGAGATGAAAGTCCGAGACGTTACCTACAGGCAGATTTCGATAGAGTAGAGGGCTGCCTTTCGAAATTGGTGGTAGCTCTGAAGCAAACAGCATTAATGTTTTCGAGCCAGTTTTGTTGTACTGCGCGAGTTCTGCTAACGATTCATTTTGGAACAGTTGGTATTCTTTCTGAATCGACTCAGAACCTTCACTGACGAAACTGATAGAACCGGTCAATAGTTGTTTTGCTGGCGGAACAGTGACGCTCAACCCAGATTCAGTAAGCTCTGCAGAAGCGCTGCCAGTCACGTAAAAACGGTTATTTGACTTAATAAGATGCTTGTATTCGTGATCAATCAGCACATCCATAAAGACTTCGTGCTTCGCTTGTTTTTTCTCATCAACCAAACCTACGTTGATGATAGAACCGACCACAATGCCTTTATAGAGCACGTTCGCACCGCTATCTAAACCAAATGAATTGTCAGAAATTAGGCGAATCGCGATAGACTTTTCTTGCTGTTGATTAAATACGTTTTTGCGAATTGCAGTGAAGCGGCGAGAGCGTTCGCCGTCGCCAGGAACGATAGTGAGGAAGTTTCCTCGAACTAAGTTTGCGATGTTTTCGACACCAGAAAACGACACTTTCGCTTCTTCCAAAACAAAGCGAGTGCCAGTGGTAAGCATGTCACTGAAAGCAGGTTGAATTGCTGCTGACGCCAAAATGACTTCTCGTCCTTCAGAAAGGCTTAAGTCGGTGACCTGACCAATTTCAATGCCACGGTACATGATTGGTGCGCCTTCGCTGCTGACTTTATTGTCGTCAGGTAGAGCAATTTTGATCGCAATGCCTCGACCTGCTGTTTTTAAGTCTTTGTATAAGCGGAACTCGGTATTTTCTTCCACTGGTTCGCCATCGTCCGGAGAGTCAACGGCGATAGCGCCACCAAGTAGGGCACTCATGCTTTCTAAGCGTACGTCAACGCCTTCAAAACCTATACTTGCGCCAATGCCGCTGACGTTCCAAAAGCGGCTGCGGTCATTGATGATGTGTCGATATTGCTCTTGAATATTAGCTTGAATAGTAATGGATTTTGCATCTTCATCCAGTTGGTAGCTGTAGACCGCACCGATAGGAATTTTCTTATAGACAATCTGAGAGCCAATCGACACGCCGCCTAAGTCTCTGCTTTTAAGCTTGATGTTCAAACCCTGTGAAACACGTAGGTCCGTTGGCGCCGAATCGAGAGCGTGGAATGTGGTCTCAAATTCTTGACCGTCCCCCGGTTGGATAGAGATGTAGTTACCAGAAACAAGCGCATCCAAGCCCGACACACCAGTTAAACTCGCGGTTGGTTTAACAAGCCAAAAACGCGTTTTATCGTTTAGTAACTTCGTTGCTTCAGGGTAGATGTCTGCATCCACGTAAATGCTGCCGAGATCTTCGGACAAATTAATGTCACGGACCATACCGACTTCCAAACCTTGGTAACGGATAGTTGTACGTCCCGCCACCAAACCAGCAGCGTCGGAGAAGTAAATCTGTACTCGTTGCCCCGCATCATGGATGGACTTCACCACAAGCCAGCCGGCGAGCACCATCGTCAAAATTGGCAGTAGCCAAAGTGGAGATATGCCTTTGCTCCTCTTAAAATCAGGCACATACGATGTTTGAGAATTGTTCTGATCACTCATTAATTGACTCTTTTTCTGATTGTTTTGGGGCTTCATCCCAGATTAGCCTTGGGTCAATACTCTCTGCGGCTAACATTGTCAGCACAACGACTAAACCAAACGCGACCGCGCCGTAACCTGGTGTAAAGTCGAGTATTTGACCGCGATCGACTAAGGTCATCATGATAGAAATAACAAACAAGTCCATGACAGACCATTTACCGATCCACTTTACTGCAAAGTAAACCATCATTCGTTGTCTTCGAAACACCGAACGCTTGAATTTGATGCACAGCATAATATAGGCAAGGCCGAGGATCTTAACGACTGGCACAACGATACTGGCAACAAAAATAATAATGGCGATACCATACATTCCGCTTCTGACCAAAGACGCAACACCAGAGAAAATCGTATCTTCAAGGCGTTGACCGTTGGTTATCAAAATCGAAATAGGAATAAGGTTAGCAGGAAAAATCGCGATAGTAGCCGCGACTAGGTAAGCCCACGTTTTTTGAATCGAGTTTGGCTTACGATGATAGAGCTCATGATGACAACGTCGGCAACGCTCACCTTCAGGTTGAGAGAGATGACACTCGTGACAATGCACATCTTTGTGTTCGAAAGAGTACGTGTTTTCCGGTTTCCAAGCTTCCCAATAACGACGAACACTGATGCGTGATACCAGAAGAACAGTAAATATTTGCAGCAAGACCAAGCCAATCAAGCCCGGGCCAACAAAAATATCTGAATAGTCTTGAAGCTTAAAACAAGAGATCGCAATGCTGACCAAAAATACATCCAACATTACCCAGTGTTTCAAATGTTGAATCAGCCACAGTGAGACGCGCAGCCCCTTAAACCATCTTTGATGCAATGAGATATGTGCAGTCACGACCGAGACACATACGGTCAATGGGGCAAGTGAGCTACAAAATAGAATTAACAATGAAAGAAGAACAAAGCCTTCTTCCATCAAGGTTATCATCCCAGAGGGTAAGGTTGCCGGAATCATCACACCAAAAAGCCTGATGCTAATGAAGTTAAAGAAGTGCGACGGAATAAATAGCAGGATACAGGTTATCGCAACCGCTAAATTACCAGAAAGGCTAGGGCTGCCTCCGCGATATAATTGCGTGCCACAGCGTGGGCAATGTGCATTTTTACCGTCAGGTAAATCGACAATATCGACAGGGAGTTCGCAACCTTGGCATAAACGCACACTATTGGGTTGCATGGCATGCTTAGACAGAGAGGTCATAAAGACCTCTCTAATAAGAAGGGTTTAAGCTTGGGACTGAATGCCCCCGTACAAGGTTTGATATAAGCCTTCTTGCTCAACGAGCTCACCATGGGTTCCTGTTTGTGTCACTTTCCCATCTTCAAGCACATAGATCAAATCTGCTTGTTTTACTGCCGATAGACGGTGCGCGACGATTAAGGTTGTTCGACCACGTAGGAATTCTGTTAGCGCTTTATGTAGTGCAGCTTCTGTTGCAGTATCGAGCGCAGACGTGGCTTCATCTAAAATAACAAATTGAGGATTGCTTAACACCATACGTGCAATCGCTAGGCGTTGGCGTTGTCCGCCGGATAAACGAATCCCGTTGCGGCCAATTTGCGTATCCAAACCGTGGTTAAGTTGAGAAATCACATCTTGTAATTGAGCAACTTCGAGCGCTCTCCACAAGGACATTTCATCAAAGTGACCACCGAGCGTCAGATTATGCCTCAAGGTGTCGTTAAATAGTATAGGTTGCTGTAATACCACGGCAATTTTGTCGCGGATCACTTCAAAACCAATATCTTCTGTTAACTCATCATTAAAACGAATGCTACCTGCGTTCTGTCGGTAAACACCAATGAGCAGTTGAATCAGTGTTGATTTACCACCGCCGCTCGCGCCCACTAACGCAACTTTTTTGCCCGCTGGAATATGTAACGACAGGTCATCCAACACTTTGTTCTCATTATTATATGAGAAATCCACATGCTCGATTTTTACATCGACTTCGCGTGTTTCGTTGAAAGGATTCACCTTCGAGACAGGTCTATCTTCTTCTTCCAACTCTAGAAGGTCGTTAATACGTTTCAATGCGGCTTTTGCGCTATACCAAGAGAATTGTATTCCAAGAAGCTCTTGAACAGGGGACAACATAAACCATAGATAACCAAATACAGCGAAAATTTGGCCAATTGTTAGGTCACTAAACATCACCATTAACATGGCAACCGCACGGAATAATTCAAAACCGATTAAGAAGAGCAAGAAAGAAACTCGACCAGCCGCTTCTGATTGCCAGGCGTATTTGTCAGCATCGACGCGGACTTGATTGGCACTCTCTTTTAACTGCTGAAGAAATTCGCGCTCTTTATTGGCAGCGCGCAGCTGGTAAATACCATCCAACGTTTCTACCAGTCGGTTTTGGAAAATTTCGAACGAGTGGTTTTCTTTACGCTTGAGATGCTTGACCATACTGCCAAGTTTGCGAGAGAAATAAATGACAATAGGGTTTACGAGTAGAATAAATAAGCCCAGACGCCAATCTAGCCAAAGCAGAACGATAGCGGTGCCTATTACGGTCAAAAAGCTGATAACAAACTTTGCGAGTGTCGAACCAACAAATTGATCGATGGTTTCTATATCAGTAATAAGGTGGGCGTTAATTCCTCCACTGCCTTTGGTTTCGTACTGACGAATACTGATTCGACCCAATTTGTCGATCATTTTACTGCGTATCTCAAACGTAATGGTTTTCGATACCAGTGTGAATTGACGACTTTGAACAATGTTCAACGCTTGGCTGGCTGCGCGCATGAGCACAACTAAAAAAAGCGTAAAAAAGATATATCCAGTTGGGGTATGCCACGCTTCAGGAAGCACAGCGTTCATGGTAGAAAGACCAGAGGCAGGTTTGTCCAATAGCACTTCATCAACCATTAATGGCATAAGAAGAGGGATTGGAACACTAATCAAGGTCGCCACAATAGCAATCAAGTTCGCTAAAATCAGCTTGGACTTGTGCTTTTTAACTTGTGTTATCAACCAAGAACGGCTAATAGTGTCATTTTTCGGAATCATTGTAATTGAGAATAAGTCCTATTTTAAAGTAGGTCAGCATTTTAGCGCCATACGAAGAGAATGGAAGCTTTAATAATAAGTAGGAAGTTAATATGAACATAGAACAATACCAACGACTCACCAAACAAGCAGTAGCCCTAATTGAATCTGAGCCAGACTTTATCGCTAACTTGGCGAACCTGAGCTCTTTACTATTTATGGAGCTTGAAGGCCTCAACTGGGCAGGCTTCTACCTAATAAAAGGGGATGAGCTTGTATTAGGCCCATTCCAAGGTAAACCAGCTTGCGTTCGTATCCCAATGGGACGAGGCGTTTGTGGTACAGCTGCAAAAACAAATACTACTCAAAGAGTATACGATGTTCACGAATTTGAAGGTCATATTGCATGTGATGCTGCGAGTAATTCTGAAATTGTGATTCCGTTTTCAATCAATGGAAAAGTTGCTGGCGTATTGGATATCGATAGCCCAAGTATCGGTCGATTCAATGAAACAGACGAGGAAGGTCTCACTCATTTTATGTCAGAAGTAGAAAAGCTGCTTAATTCACACGCGAACAACGCATAAATTAGCCCACGAGTGTGGTTTTTCCTTGGCATGTCACTATAATACGAGAATATTTTTCTTAATGCTTCGCGGAAATCCGCTCAAATCAGGAACCCTCATGACTGAAAAGTTAAAAAACAGCAAAGAAGTTATCGCATATATTGCTGAATGTTTCCCTAAGTGCTTTACTTTAGAAGGTGAAGCAAAACCTCTGAAAATTGGTATTTTTCAAGATCTTGCGGAACGTCTAAATGAAGACGAAAAAGTAAGCAAAACTCAGCTTCGTGCAGCGTTAAGACAGTACACTTCATCATGGCGTTACCTACACGGTGTAAAACCAGGTGCGGTACGTGTTGACCTAGATGGCAACCCTTGTGGTGAACTAGAAGAAGAACACGTAGAACACGCTAAAGCGACACTTGCTGAAAGCAAAGCGAAAGTTCAAGCTCGTCGTAAAGAACAAGCACAGAAAGCTCGTGAAGAGGGTAAGGCGAAAGCAAAACCAGCGGCTAATAAAAAGCCTCAACAGCCTCGCCGTACTAACAAACCAAAAGTACAAAAACCAACTAAGCCTGTAGAAACGCGCGCTCTAAATGCTGATGAAATCACAGTAGGCAATGCAGTAAACGTGAACATGGGTAAAGGAAACATGGCAGCGACCATTGTTGAGATCAATAAGGATGATGTACGTGTTCAACTTGCTAACGGCCTACAAATGGTTGTAAAAGCGGAGCACTTGCGCGCATAAGGGAGATACTCCTACGCATGAATTGCCGTTCAAAAGTGACCCTGATTGCTGCTAGCTTATGGCTAGCAGCATCAGCTCAGGCTCTCGAAGCCAAACTACATAAAGATGACTTGCCGGTTCTCGCTCCTGAAGTTCAGCACGAAACAGCCAGCAAACGAGTCACCTCTCGATTTACCCGCTCTCATTATAAGCATTTCAATCTAAACGATGATTTCTCTAAAGCGATCTTTGAACGCTATGTAGAAATGCTTGATTACAATAGAAATATTTTCACTCAAGCGGATATCGATTCCTTCAAAGATTGGTCAATTGAACTTGATGACCAGCTTAAAGCTGGTAACAACAAGATTGCTTTTGATGTTTACAATCTTTCTATGCAAAAACGTTTTGAACGTTTCGCCTACGCGATGACTTTGCTCGACAAAGAGATCAAGTTTGATAACGCAGACGAGATTGAACTAGATCGTTCAGAAGCCGCATGGCCAAAGGATGAAGCTGAGCTTAATGAGTTGTGGCGCAAACGCGTGAAATATGACGCTTTGAATTTAAAACTGACGGGCAAAGAATGGCCTGAAATTAAAGAAGTTTTAGAGAAGCGTTATAACAACGCGATGAAGCGTATCACACAGACCAACAATGAAGACGCGTTCCAGCTTTATATGAACGCCTTCGCAAGACAGGTCGATCCTCATACTAGTTACCTTTCTCCTCGTAACGCCGAGCAATTCCAATCAGAAATGAACCTGTCTCTTGAAGGGATTGGTGCCGTTTTGCAAATGACAGATGACTACACTGTTATTCGTTCATTGGTAGTTGGTGGCCCTGCGTCTAAGAGTAAGCAACTTGGTGAAGGGGACCGTATCATTGGTGTTGGTCAAGACGGTGAAGAAATTGTCGATGTGATTGGCTGGCGTCTGGATGATGTAGTTCAATTAATCAAAGGTCCTAAAGGAACAAAGGTTAATCTACAAATCTTGCCAGAAGGTAATGACGCAAAGAGTTACATTGTCACAATTGTGCGCGACAAAGTTCGTTTAGAAGACCGAGCGGTTAAGTCTGAGATCATTGAGAAAGACGGCAAGAAGATTGGTGTTCTTGAAGTACCAAGTTTCTACGTCGGTCTTTCACAAGACACAGACAAGTTACTTACTGACCTCAAAGCGAAAAACGTTGACGGTATCATCGTTGATTTACGTAACAACGGTGGTGGTGCTCTTACTGAGGCAACAGCACTTACTGGCCTCTTCATTAAAGAAGGCCCAGTCGTACAAGTGCGCGACAGCTATGGCCGCATCAAAGTTAATGCTGATACCGACGGACTGGTAAGTTACGATGGTCCTTTGACGGTATTAATCAACCGCTACAGTGCATCGGCATCTGAAATTTTCGCAGCTGCAATGCAAGACTACAACCGCGCCGTCATTCTTGGCGAAAACTCGTTTGGTAAAGGTACGGTTCAGCAGCATCGTTCATTGAATCATATCTACGATCTTTTCGATAAAGAGCTCGGTTATGTTCAATATACGATTCAAAAGTTCTACCGCATCGATGGCGGCAGTACTCAGAACCGTGGTGTAGCGCCAGACATTGCGTACCCAACACCAATTGATCCGAGTGAAACCGGTGAAAGTGTTGAAGACAATGCTCTGCCTTGGGATAGCATCGATAAGGCGACTTATCAGACATTTCCAGATAACGACAAGTTGATTGCAAACTTGACAGAACTTCACAATAAGCGAATCGCTGATGAGATGGAATTCCGCTTCATTAACGAAGACATTGAGAAGTATCGTAAAGAAAAAGACGACAACATGTTGTCTCTAAACGAGAAAGTCCGCAAAGACGAGTCAGATAAAGCAGAAGCATTACGTTTGAAACGTATTAATGAACGTCAAACGGCTTTGGGTAAGAAAACATTCAAATCTTTGGATGATGTGCCTAAAGACTACGAAGCACCTGATGTTTATTTAGATGAATCTGTTGCGATTATGGTTGATATGCTTAAAGCACCAAAACAGTCATAAGCACTGGCAATTCAGTACAAAAAGGGCGAGTCCTAAGGGTTCGCTCTTTTTTTATGCCTTTTAACCTGCAAAGTTGACGGTACAAAGTCGGTTGTGCGCTTATTTTACTGCAATAATTTACGTGATATAGATCAAATATTTCGCGAAATAGAGCACCAATGCCTAAGCTAAAAGAAAACGATAAGGATGCCGATATGAAATGGTTCTTTATTTTGCTTAGCTTTTGCTGCTTAAGCGTGTTCGCTGGAGAAAACACAAAGGAAGACGATCTTAGTCACTTTGATACGCCGTTTCTGATTGGGGATTGGTATTTAATGAATCCGAGGCCCGACGAATCGGCTGAAAACTTCCGAGCGATCAAACTTTCTTTAGGCTCTGATTACACATTCTCCATTGATATTCAGAAAAAAGATTATTCTGTCGATCATTGGGAAGGTATGTATAACGCCAATGAAGACACAATTGTTCTTGGATTGAATACCGATGAGCCCCAAATTTACGCTTACCGAAACAATCACAATACCTTGGATTTAAACGGTGTCACTTTTACTAAAGGGCTATCGAACGCTCTAGCCGGCATCTGGTCAAGCTCTCATGTCTCTGGCGATGGATTGATGGCAAATAACATTAACCACATGGATCTGATTTTGCAGCCTGACTTCGTGTTCTTGTTCCGTGTCTCAAACGAAGCAGGTGAAGAGTCCGTTAAACAAGGCGTGTTTTACACTGAAGACGAGTATTTAGTTCTTTTGTATGAAAACGGCGAGCAGGGCACAACGTACAAACTTAAAGAAAATGAACTCACCATCCAAGATAGTAGTGGTGATATGTATGCCGTACTCAACCGAGTCACACAATGAGTCATTCATATTGTTGATTCTATAAATGAGTATTCATACGGTAAACTTCTAATGTTGAGTAAATGTTAATCAGAAAGCGGAGCGAACCATCAAAAAGCTCCGTTTTTTTATAGAAAGACTTGTATTCTGATACCACAACCCATACAAATAGCTTATATCGTGATACCAGTTAAAGGGTTTGAGACCTGTAAACTGGTATTTTTGTAGTTCGACATACAAGGATTTATGGACATGTCTCAAGCTCCCCAGGCGAAATATCGTAAAGATTATCAAGCGCCATCCCACACAATTACTGAGATTGATCTTACGTTTGATCTTTACGACAACGACACCATCGTTACTGCACTATCAAAAGTAGTTCAAAAGGGTGAATCACCGACTCTAGAACTGGATGGTGAAGGGTTAGAGCTTCGTTCAGTTAAGGTGGACGGCGAAGATTGGGCGCATCATGAAGTAAAAGAGGCGTCCCTAGTACTGTCTGACTTACCTGCTGAGTTCGAACTTGAAATCATCACTAAAATTGATCCTGAAGCCAACACCGCACTTGAAGGTCTGTACAAATCTGGTGGTGCATTCTGTACACAGTGTGAAGCAGAAGGTTTCCGCCGCATCACGTATTACTTAGATCGCCCAGACGTACTGGCAAAATACACAACCAAAGTCATTGCAGATAAAGCAACATATCCATACGTGCTCAGCAATGGTAACCGTATTGCACAAGGCGAAGCAGAGAACGGTCGTCATTGGGTGCAATGGCAAGATCCACATCCAAAACCAGCTTATCTATTTGCGCTTGTCGCTGGTGACTTTGATGTTCTTCGCGATAAATACACCACAATGTCTGGTCGCAACGTTGACCTAGAAATCTTTGTCGATAAAGGCAACTTAGACCGAGCGGGTCACGCGATGACATCGCTAATCAACTCAATGAAGTGGGACGAAGAGCGCTTTGGTCTAGAATACGACCTCGATATTTACATGATCGTGGCGGTTGATTTCTTCAACATGGGCGCTATGGAGAACAAAGGCCTAAATATCTTTAACTCTAAGTTTGTTCTGGCGAATGACCAAACGGCGACAGACCGAGATTACTTGGGTATTGAAGCTGTGATTGGCCATGAATACTTCCATAACTGGACAGGCAACCGCGTGACTTGCCGTGATTGGTTCCAGCTGAGCCTAAAAGAAGGTTTGACGGTGTTCCGTGATCAAGAGTTTTCTTCTGACTTAGGTTCACGTGCGGTAAATCGAATCGACAATGTGCGCATTATTCGTGGCCCTCAGTTTGCTGAAGATGCAAGCCCAATGTCACACCCAATTCGTCCTGACAAAGTTATTGAAATGAATAACTTTTATACGTTGACCGTTTATGAAAAGGGCAGTGAAGTGATTCGTATGTACCACACTTTGCTTGGCGAGGAAGGCTTCCAAAAAGGTATGAAGCTTTACTTTGAGCGTCACGACGGTACAGCGGCAACATGTGAAGAATTCGTTTCTGCAATGGAAGATGCAACGGGCGTTGACCTTAAGCAATTCCGTCTATGGTATAGCCAATCTGGTACGCCAACACTTCGTGTAAACAGCGAATACAACGCTGAAGCCAAAACTTACGCGCTAACAGTTGAGCAATTTACAGAAGCAACGCAAGACCAAGCAGAAAAACAAGCACTGCACATTCCATTCGATATCGAGCTTTATGATTCGAAAGGTCAGGTTATCCCACTGATCATTAACGGAGAATCAGTTCACAATGTTTTGGACATCAAGCAAGATAAACAAACATTTGTGTTCGAGAATGTCGCAGAGCAACCAGTGCCTTCATTGTTACGCGAGTTCTCTGCGCCAGTTAAATTGGAATACGATTACAGCGACGCTGAACTGATCTTCCTAATGAAGCACGCAACCAACGATTTTGCTCGTTGGGATGCAAGCCAAATGCTATTAGCGAAGTACATTCGACAAAATGTCACCAATGTCCAAACGGGCAGTGAGGTTCAACTTTCAGAAGATCTTATCGATGCATTCCGCGGCGTATTATTGGATGAAAACTTAGAGCCTGCATTTATCGCTCAAGTCTTCTCATTGCCATCTATCAATGAAATCACAGGCTGGTACAAACAGATTGATGTAGATGCAGTTGATACGGTTTTAAATAGCATTACAGTGTCACTTTCTGCCGCATTGGAAGATGAACTAAGTGCCACTTACCACACGCTAAAACAAGCCGAATACACCATCGACCATGCAGCAATCGGCAAACGTGCGTTGCGTAATCAATGTCTTCAGTTCTTAGCTCATACAGACAAAGGTAACACGTTAGTTAAAGCGCAGTATGAAGCTGCCAATAACATGACCGATACCATTGCAGCTATGAGTGCAGCGAATAGTGCTCAACTGGAATGTCGTGAAGAGCTGATGGCTGATTACAGCGATAAGTGGAAACATGACGGTTTAGTTATGGATAAATGGTTTGCACTGCAGGGGACTAACCCAGCAGAAGATGTACTTGAAAAAGTGAAAGCAACCATGAATCACGAAGCGTTCAGCTTGAAGAACCCGAACCGCACGCGCAGCTTAATTGGCTCGTTCTTGGCTGCAAACCCAGTTCGTTTCCACGACAAATCGGGTTCTGGTTACCAATTTGCCGGTGAAATTCTTCGTCAGTTGAACGACTCCAACCCTCAAGTTGCATCTCGCATGATTGATCCTCTGCTGAAGTTCCGTAAATACGATGAAGCTCGCCAAGCGATGATTCGTGCAGAACTTGAAAAACTAAAAGCAATGGATAACCTTGCCAAAGATCTGTTTGAAAAAGTGACTAAAGCACTAGACGAATAGTCGCCAAAATAATAGGGTGGTCGCAATGACCACCCTAATTGTATCTACTGCAACGTTTCTAGTTCATGAAGCACTATTACTTTACGCTGAATATTCCTTATCAAAAATTTCTGTCCCATTACTCGGGAGCCGCAAGTTCCGTTCAAGTCATAACAAACAACGGCTTAAGGCTACAACTTCCTGCAGCCAAATTTAGACCATTTCTTAGCCAATTAGGAGTGAGAGGGCGATTTAGGCTAACAACTGACCAAAATAACAAGTTTCTAAAGTTAGAAACTCTGTGATGCTTTGTATTTGCAGAGAGTTAAATAGGAATCTTAGTCACAGAATCAGACATTTCACCTCCTACCACAGCGAATAGTTGTTAAACATTTGTAATTATGCTTTTACAATGAGTGCATGCATTACCTATGCTTAGTTTCTAGGGTAACAACCCTGTTACTAAGTCCCCCTACAAAACAACAATTCTAATGTGGAGTGTGAATATGACCGCGCGTGAAAATGTAGTGCCGGTTCTGCTTGAAAAGGTTTACCAACTGATTCAAGACAAACTCGAGCTTTCTCACCAAACGCTTGTAACCAAACTTGCTCAACACTTATTTAGTAACATTGCTGATGATGACTTGATTCAGCGAAACGAATCCGACCTCTATGGTGCTGTTGTCAGCCTCTGGCACCACATAAACGAAAAAAAACCAGAAGATATCTCGGTCCGCGTGTTTAACCCGACCGTAAGTCGTCAAGGCTGGCAATCCACACATACAATCGTAGAAGTTGTTGTTCCAGATAGTCCATTCTTAGTGGATTCAATCAAGATGGCGCTAGCGCGCTTAGATCTTGTTTGCCATTTAATGCTCAATAATCCAACTCAGCTAGAGCGTGATAAAAAAGGTCAAGTAACAGAAGTGAACGGTGAGGGTGGTGTTCTTCAATCACTATTCCACATCGAAGTTGACCGCCTAACAAGTAAAGAAGAGATGCAAGCTCTTAAAGAAGAGTTATTGAACATCCTGTCTGATACACGCCTAGTTGTTAATGACTGGCAGCCAATGGTCGACAAACTCAAGATCGTTACAGATGATCTTGAAAAAAACAAAGATCGTGTTTCGATGAAAACCGATCGTTTGGACGAAACCATCGCATTTTTACGTTGGCTTGGTGATCATAACTTTACCTTTATGGGTTACAAAGATTATGACTTAGCGGAAATAAACGGTGATACGGAACTACGACCAGCAAAAGAAAAAGGCCTAGGTCTGTTTGCTGATGAAAAGCGCATTCGCAGCGTTAAGTTGTCTGAATTGTCTGATTCTGCAAGACTAGAAGCGAAAAAACCTTACGCTTTGATCATTACGAAAGGCAATCAAGCGTCTCGTATCCACCGTCCTGCTTACACTGACTACATCGGCATCAAAAAGTTTGATGAAAATGGCAAAGTAATTGGCGAGCACCGCTTCACTGGTTTGTACACATCCGCGGTATACAACCAAGCTGTTCACAGCATTCCTCTAATTCGAGAAAAAGTAGATCGTATCTTAGAAGCAAGTGGTTACCGCCGCGGCTCATACTCCTACAAAGCGCTGCATAATATTCTTGAAAACTACCCACGTGATGAACTGCTACAAGCGAACGAAGAAGATTTGCTTGAAGTCGGCATGGGCGTAGTACAAATGCAAGACCGTGACTTGCTACGTTTGTTCGTACGCAAAGACCCGTTCGGTCGTTTCTTCAGCTGCATGGTGTACGTAACGAAAGACCGTTACAACACAGAACTCCGCCGCCAAACTCAACGCATTCTTAAGCAGTATTTTGGCTGTGAACAAGAAGTTGAATTTACGACGTTCTTCTCTGAAAGCCCATTGGCAAGAACGCATTACATTGTTCGTGTAGACAATAACAACATTGATGTAGACGTGAAAAAAATCGAGCAGAATTTAATGGAAGTTTCTACCTCTTGGGACGACAGATTAAAAGAGTCGATCATTGCTAACTTTGGTGAAAGCAAAGGTCTACCACTATCGAAAGAGTACATGAGCGCGTTCCCTCGTTCATACAAAGAAGACATGATGCCTGGTTCTGCAGTGGCAGACATTGAGCGCCTTGAAGCACTGAGTGACGACAACAAACTTGGCATGCTTTTCTACCGTCCGCAGGAAGTTGCAACGGATTCGAAAGCGGTTCGCTTAAAACTTTACCATCGTGACGAGCCAATCCATCTATCAGACGTAATGCCAATGTTGGAAAACTTGGGTCTACGCGTGATTGGTGAATCTCCTTACGAGATCGAGAAAAACAATGGCCAGACATTCTGGATCCTAGATTTCTCAATGCTGCATAAGAGCGAAAAAACCGTTGATCTTCGCGAAGCTCGTGATCGTTTCCAACAAGCATTTGCAGCGATTTGGGCAGGGGATCTAGAAAGTGATGGTTTCAACCGTTTGGTACTGGGTGCTTCGTTATCTGGTCGTGAAATCTCGATTCTACGTGCTTACGCGCGCTACATGCGTCAAGTTGGTTTCCCATTCAGCCAACAATATATTGAAGATACACTAAGCCATTACCCTGATTTAGCTACTGGCTTGGTTAACCTATTTGCTAAACGTTTCGATCCAAAACATAAAGGCAGCGAAAAAGGCCAAAGTGATCTGATTAAGAAGCTGACTGAACAACTGGATCGTGTAGAAAGCCTAGATGATGATCGTATTATTCGTCGTTACATGGATATGATCATGGCAACGCTGCGTACTAACTACTACCAGTTGGACGAAAACAAGCAGTCGAAGCCTTGGCTATCTTTGAAGATGAAACCAAGCGAAATCCCAGAGATTCCTCAGCCAGTTCCTGCTTTTGAGATTTTCGTCTACGCGCCAGACATTGAGGGTGTTCACCTTCGTGGCGGTAAAGTTGCACGTGGTGGCTTACGTTGGTCAGATCGTCAAGAAGATTTCCGTACAGAAATTCTTGGTCTTGTAAAAGCTCAGCAAGTTAAGAACACCGTTATTGTTCCAGTTGGGGCGAAAGGTGGTTTCGTTTGTAAGCGTCAGCCGTCTCTGACCACTCGTGATGAAATCTTTGCAGAAGGTCAACGCTGCTATAAACAGTTCATTCGCGCGTTGCTTGATGTTTCTGACAACATCATTGAAGGCGAGTTGATTCCACCACAAAACGTAATTCGTCACGATGAAGATGACCCATACCTAGTGGTTGCTGCCGACAAAGGCACGGCGACATTCTCTGACTTGGCGAACTCAGTCTCAGCAGAATACAACTTCTGGCTTGGCGATGCGTTTGCTTCAGGTGGTTCAAACGGTTACGACCACAAAGCAATGGGTATCACTGCAAAAGGTGGTTGGGAATCAGTTAAACGTCATTTCCGTGAAATGGGCATCAACTGTCAAACGACTGACTTTACCGCAATCGGCGTAGGCGATATGGCTGGTGATGTGTTTGGTAACGGTATGCTGCTATCTAAGCACATTCGTTTACAAGCTGCGTTTAACCACATGCACATCTTTATTGATCCGACCCCAGATTCAGCCACCAGCTGGGAAGAGCGTAACCGCTTGTTTAATCTACCAAGATCAAGTTGGGAAGATTACAACGCTGAGTTGATCTCGCAAGGTGGTGGCGTGTTCTCACGTCGTGCAAAATCGATCCAACTAACGCCTGAAATCCAAAAAATGTTGGGCACGAAGAAGGCATCTGTAGCACCAAACGATCTGATTAAAATGATCCTAAAAATGAAAGTGGATCTACTTTGGAACGGTGGTATCGGTACTTACGTTAAAGCTTCGACTGAAACGCATACAGACGTTGGTGACCGAGCAAATGACCTGCTTCGTATTGATGGTCGTGAGCTGCGCGCAAAAGTGGTTGGTGAAGGTGGTAACTTAGGTATGACTCAGCTTGGTCGTATCGAGTACGCACTAAACGGTGGTCGAGTTAACACCGACTTTGTTGACAATGTTGGCGGTGTAGACTGCTCGGATAACGAAGTAAACATTAAGATCTTCTTGAACGGACTGGTTTCAAATGGCGATCTTACCGTTAAACAACGTAACCAAATTCTTGAATCTATGGAAGAAGAAGTCGGCGAAATCGTTCTGGATGACGCATACCGTCAATCTGAGTCCATTTCAGTGACAGAACAACAAGGCGTTGGCATCGTTAAAGAACAGATTCGTTTCATCCACACAATGGAAAAAGCAGGGTACTTGGACCGTGCTCTTGAGTACATTCCTGATGATGAAACGTTGCTGGAACGCGAAAAGCAGGGCCTAGGTCTTACTCGTCCAGAGCTATCGGTGCTTGTCGCTTACGGCAAAATGGTTCTGAAACAGCAGCTCGTGACGGATGACATTGCAAATGATGAATTCCATGCGAAACAACTGGTTGAGTACTTCCCAAGTGAGTTACGCCGTAACTATAAAGATCAAATGGTTAACCATCCGCTACGTGCAGAAATTATCGCGACTGCGCTAGCAAACCAAATGGTTAACGAAATGGGCTGTAATTTCGTCACTCGTCTTCAAGAAGAGACGGGCGCAAGTGTTGTTGATATTGCAAATGCTTACAGTGCAGCTCGTGAAATATTTGATCTTGCTGAAATTCTTAAGCAAACTCGCGCGTTAGACAACGTTGCAACGGCAGATGCACAGTACGAGATCATGTTCTACGTACGTCGCGCACTACGTCGTATTGCTCGTTGGTTACTGCGTAATCGCAGCGGTAAATCTACCGTTGGTGAGTTGATTGCAATCTACAAACAAGATGTGAATGTTATTGCTGAAACTCTTGATAGCATGCTGGTTGAATCTGAAGTGGAAGAGCACAATGAGTTGGCTCAAACATGGATGGAGCGTGGGGTAGAAGAAAAACTTGCCCATCAAGTAGCACGTCTATCGAGCCTTCAATCGGCACTGGATATTTCATCGGTTGCAGGTGAAACAGGCAAAACGGTTGAACAAGCATCGAAGCTATACTTCAACCTTGGCGATCGCTTGTCGTTGCACTGGTTCTTGAAACAAATCAATAGCCAAGCTGTCGACAACAACTGGCAAGCTCTAGCTCGTGCGGCATTCCGTGAAGACCTAGATTGGCAACAACGTCAGTTGACAGCGCAAGTTCTCAACTGTGCGTGTGCAAGCGAAGATCTTGATGTAATGCAAGCGCTTGAAGAGTGGATGGAAGCAAACGAACAATCACTTCATCGTTGGGAAAGCATCCTTAATGAGTTCAAAGTCGGTTCTGTACATGAATTTGCCAAATTCTCGGTAGCTCTTCGTGAACTGGTACTGCTTAATTTGAATTGCTCTTCAAACGAGTAGGTGAGTTAACTTATTAGAAAAAGCCTCGTAAATGCGAGGCTTTTTTGTATCCGCAATCACCAATTCCGTGACATTGTAACTTGATTTTAAAACTTAACTTCTGTTGAAATCGATTGCTTTTCCATTAGATACTGGATATTTCAATGCGGCAAAAAATTGCTAATTCTTTGTTTTTATGAAAAAACTTCTAACTCAATATGCAATTTTACTTAATTCGTTCATTTTCATTGAATTACAATAAAAAACAGTAAATAATATTGACCCGTTTACACGGGGCTTTTTTCTTTCGGAGGCACAATGCTTTACCGTCTAGCCAGAACTGGCTTTTTCCAACTTGATGCCGAAAAGGCACATGATCTTGCAATCAAGAACTTCCAACGCTTTAACGGCACACCACTCGATCTTTTCTATCGTCAGCAATTACCTAACCGTCCAGTAGAATGCATGGGGTTAACATTCCGTAACCCAGTGGGTCTTGCTGCTGGTTTGGATAAAAACGGGGAATGTATTGAAGCATTCGATGCGATGGGATTTGGCTTTGTTGAAGTTGGCACAGTGACTCCTCGTCCTCAGCCAGGTAATGACAAACCGCGTTTGTTCCGCTTGGTTGAAGCCGAAGGCATCATCAACCGAATGGGCTTTAACAACTTAGGTGTGGATCATCTGGTTGAGAATGTGAAAAAAGCAAAGTTCAACTGTGTTCTTGGTATCAACATTGGTAAAAACAAAGATACACCAATCGAGAACGGGGCAGAGGACTACTTGATTTGTATGGAGAAAGTGTACGAATACGCTGGTTACATCGCTGTAAACATTTCTTCTCCAAACACTCCGGGGCTTCGCTCTCTACAATACGGTGAAGCACTCGACGAGTTACTATCAGAGCTTAAAGCGAAACAATCAGAGCTTGCAGAAAAACACGGCAAGTACGTTCCACTAGCACTTAAGATTGCCCCTGATTTGAGCGATGATGAAATCACTCAGATTTGTGAATCACTACTGAAAAACAATATCGATGGTGTTATTGCAACAAACACTACACTGGATCGAACAGTAGTTGAAGGTATGAAACACGCAAATGAAGCGGGTGGTTTAAGCGGTCGTCCGGTGCAATCTCGTTCAACAGAAGTTGTTCGCAAATTGCACGAAGCATTGGGTGACAAACTTCCTATCATCGGTGTTGGCGGCATTGACTCTTATGTTGCTGCAAAAGAGAAAATGATGGCAGGCGCTCAACTCGTACAAGTTTACACTGGCTTTATCTACCATGGTCCTGGCCTAGTACGCGATATTGTTAAAAATCTGTAGCACTCATCAAATAAATCGCTGAGAATTCAACGCTTATTTCAGAAAAAAGAGGAACTCGTTTCCTCTTTTTTTTTGTCCGTTCGTTTGTAAAATTTAGAAAATCATGAGTAGGTAATTAAGCGTCTTACCTCTTTACCATTGATTCACTAGTCAAGAGAGAACGGAATAATGCTTAAACCCAGCGACAAATGGAATTGGTATTTTGACGAGCACAAAGCTTGCTTAATGCTGGATCTGGGGGAGGAAATGATTTTCCAAACCAATCTATCCCGTAAGCTGTTGGTCAACTGTGCCTTCTCAAAAAACGAATTTACAGTCGATGATGCTAGTGCGTTTCAAACGTTTAATGAACGCATTCGTTGTCTCGATATCAATGAGTACCGTCAGGCCGAGCTAACACTTTACTGTGTAGCTGCGAAACGCTTCCATAAACCAGTCCAGCCTAAGAGTTGGTTCTTCGATGCTCAATCAACAGGGCACGAACCAGAAGAAGGGGACATGGTATTTCTATCTAACCGCTATTCTGAAGGCGTTTTCATCGTTTTAGAACCTGGCGAAGCTTCAAGCTTATGCGCGTATGTCGGTCAAGAAGAGTTCATTCTTGATGGCCATAAAACGCTGCAGTTTGGACAACCAATAAAAGTTATGCACGACAGAATGGTTTGTGCGAATCATTTATTTGTCATGGCTCCAATGGCTATGGTGGGTTAAACCTCTTTGAGTTTTCTCTATTTCGTTCCTTTGTTTGCCTTAATCGACCGCCTCAGGTCGATTTTTTTTATCCTTCTCCTTTCAAATACCTTTATTAATCGGCTGAAATCACTGCGTTGTTAAGCACATAACTATGAAGCTGGTCACTTTTATTCCACTTTTTTCATCTTAGCGATCACTAATATTAGGCAACTTATCGCCTAACATTCCCCCATTTCTTCCCCAATACATGCAATTGGTAAGTAAATTACAACATAATTTTACTATTGGTATATACCAATTTTAAGGTAAATAAGTATTCACTTCTTCTTTAAGGTAAGGTTTTTGGTTAGCTAAAAGAATGGGAAAAGAAATGCTCAGCTCGAAATGTAGGAAGTTTCAGATCAAGTGATTGGTGATTGTTTGCGCTGGCGAAACTAAAAACGCCTTTAAAAACGAGGCATTGATCGTAAAGTCAGGTATAATTAAGGCCATTTTTTATTAACGAAAGAACACTATGAATCAATATCTCGCGGTAACTTCAAACGGCATGGAAAACCTGCTTGTTGAAGAACTGACTAAACTAGGCATTGAAAACGCGAAACCAGTACAGGCGGGCGTAAAATTTAAAGCCACGAATGAGCAAATCTATCGTTGTTGTTTGTGGAGCCGCTTGGCATCACGATTTGTACGTGTTTTATCTGAATTCACTTGTAACGACGACATGGATCTATACCTATCTACTTCGTCAATTAACTGGGTGAATCAATTCCACAGTTCTAAGCGTTTCGTTGTGGACTTTAACGGTACCAACCGCGAGATCCGCAACAGTCAGTACGGCGCGATGAAAGTAAAAGATGGCATCGTTGATTGCTTTGAGAAGAAAGGCTTACCTCGACCAAACATCAGCAAAGAACGTCCTGATATTCGCGTTCATGTTCGCCTTCACAAAGATAAAGCTATCTTAGGTGTTGATATGGTAGGTAGTGGCCTTCATCAACGTGGCTACCGTCCGGAATCTGGCCGTGCACCACTTCGTGAAACATTAGCAGCGGCGATCATTATGCGTTGTGGTTGGGACAGTCATCAGCCACTTCTCGATCCAATGTGTGGTTCTGGTACGTTACTGATTGAAGCGGCAATGATGGCTGCAAATATGGCTCCTGGTGTAAAACGAAAGCAATGGTGCTTTGAATCACTTGAAGACTTTGAGCCAGATACATGGGCTGAAATCAAATCAGAAGCAAACGTTCAGGCTAGACGCGGCGTCAAGAAAGTTGACGCTAAGTTTTTTGGCTTCGATAACGACCCGAAAGTTCTGAAAGTTGCACAAGAGAACGCTCGCAGAGCAGGGGTTGAGGAACTGATTGAGTTTGCTCAAGGCGATGCGGCAACTATTACGCGACCTGCAGGTTTTGAAAATGGTGTGATTGTATCTAACCCACCTTACGGCGAACGTTTGGGTACAGAGCCAGGTCTGATTGCGCTTTACACCGCGTTTGGTGGCCAATTGAAAGCAGAATTTGGTGGCTGCAAAGCGTCTATTTTCTCTAGTTCAGATGAGTTGCTGAGCTGTCTTCGCATGCGTGCAGATAAGCAATTCAAATTAAACAATGGTGCGTTACCGTGTCACCAAAAAAACTACAGCATCGCAGAACGTAGTGCCGATGAAGTAAAAGGTGCAGATACCAATACTCAAATCGCTCCTGATTTTTCAAACCGTTTGAAGAAAAACATTGGCAAAATTGGCAAATGGGCTCGTAAAGAGAAATTAGATTGCTACCGCATCTATGACGCAGACCTTCCTGAATATAACGTAGCGATTGACGTATATGGCGATCAAATCGTGATTCAAGAATACGCAGCACCTAAAAATATCCCTGAAGAGAAAGCGAAACGCCGTTTGACGGATATCATTCGCGCAACGATTCAAGTGACAGGCGTAGAAGCGAACAAAGTTGTCCTTAAAGTTCGTGAAAAGCAGAAAGGTCGCAGCCAATATCAAAAGTTGGGTCAGGTATCTGAAACGTTAGAGGTGAACGAGTACGGCGTGAAGCTGATCGTGAATTTGCACGACTATCTTGATACGGGACTATTCCTAGATCATAAGATCACACGTCGTCGCTTAGGCGAAATGGCTCAAGGCAAAGATTTCTTGAACCTATTTGCTTACACAGGTAGTGCAACAGTACACGCGGCAGTTGGCGGAGCTCGTTCAACAACGACAGTAGACATGTCAAACACTTACCTGAACTGGGCAAAAGACAATATGCAGTTGAATGGTTGTATTGGACGCCAACATCGCTTTGAGCAAGCTGATTGTCTGCAGTGGCTTGAAAATGCAAAAGGCGAATACGACCTTATCTTTATTGATCCACCGACGTTTTCAAACTCAAAACGTATGGAAACGTCATTCGACGTGCAACGTGACCATATCAAGCTAATGACGAACTTGAAACGTTTGTTACGAGCAGGCGGTACGATTGTGTTCTCGAACAATAAACGTCACTTTAAGATGGATGAAGAAGGGTTGGCTGAGCTAGGACTAAAAGCTCAGAATATTTCATCGCAAACTTTGCCTTTGGATTTTTCTCGAAACAAACACATCCATAACTGCTGGTTAGTGACACACGCAGAGTAAAGAAACGATTGAGTATAAGGACGTATAAGTGCTGACATTGTATAGCACAGAGGGGTGCCATCTTTGTGAGATGGCATTTGCTCTAGTAAGCCAGGTCGGCCTGGCGGAACAAACAGATATTATCGATATCGCATTCGATGATGATCTGTTTTCTCGTTACGGCGTAACGATTCCCGTATTAAAATATCAAGATTCTGAGTTGAACTGGCCGTTCGATTTAGATGAACTCAAAAATTGGTTGGAAAATAATGGCATTACTTACCATTCATAACGCGCAACTTGCTTTCGGTGATCATCCGCTATTAGACCGCGCAGAGTTTGCTTTGCAGGAAAATGAGCGTGTTTGTTTAGTAGGGAGAAACGGTGCCGGTAAGTCAACGTTGATGAAAGTACTTGCTGGCGACATCTTACTGGACGACGGCAAAATTCAAATAACACAAGACGTTGTTGTTTCTCGTTTGGAGCAAGATCCACCGCGCAACCAAGAAGGTACTGTTTATGAGTATGTCTCTGGTGGCTTAGCGGAAATTGGCGAACAGCTTAAGATCTACCATGATCTTCTTGATCTTGTTGCGCAAGACCCAAGCGAAAAGAACATCAACCGCTTAGCAAAAATTCAAGAACAATTGGATCATTCAAATGCGTGGCGTTTTGATGACCGAGTTAAAAACGTACTTAGTGCCCTAAAGTTAAGTCCAGACACATTACTTCGTGACTTATCTGGCGGCTGGCAACGCAAGGCGGCATTAGCTCGAGCTCTAGTTTGTGACCCTGATGTATTACTACTTGACGAACCAACCAACCATTTGGACGTCACAACCATCGAATGGCTAGAGAACTTCCTGAAAGATTTCAAAGGCTCGATTATCTTCATTTCCCACGACCGCGCATTCATTAAATCTATGGCGACACGTATTGTCGACTTAGACCGCGGGCAACTTTCCTCTTTCCCTGGTGATTACGACAATTACTTGCTTGAGAAAGAAGAGATGCTTCGTGTTGAAGAGATGCAAAACGCTGAGTTCGACAAGAAACTGGCTCAAGAAGAAGTGTGGATTCGCCAAGGTATTAAAGCGCGTCGTACTCGTAATGAAGGACGAGTGCGCGCACTTAAGAAACTTCGTGAAGAGCGTCGCGACCGCAGAGAAGTGCAGGGTAAAGTTAATCTCAATATCGATGATGCGTCACGCTCAGGCAAAATCGTCTTTGAAGCAGAGAATGTGTCTTTTGCTTACGACGGTAAGCAAATTGTTGATAACTTCAGCTTCAACATCATGCGCGGCGATCGTATTGCCCTTATTGGTCCAAATGGCTGTGGTAAAAGTACCGTACTGAAGTTATTGCTTGGGCAAATCGAAGCTCAATCGGGTCGCTTACATTGTGGTACCAAGCTAGAAGTCGCTTACTTCGATCAATACCGTGAGATCCTCGATCCTGAGAAAACTGTTATCGACAACTTAGCGGACGGTAAGCAGGAAGTAATGGTAGGTGGTCGTCAGCGTCACGCTTTAAGCTATCTTCAAGATTTTCTGTTTGCACCAAAGCGCGCTCGCACGCCAGTTAAAGCCTTATCTGGCGGAGAAAAAAACCGATTGTTGCTCGCTCGTATCTTACTGAAACCTAATAACTTACTTATTCTTGATGAGCCAACCAACGATTTGGATATCGAAACGTTGGAACTTTTAGAAGAAATGCTTGCCAATTATCAGGGTACGTTGCTGTTAGTAAGTCACGACCGTGAGTTTGTTGATAATACAGTAACGACTAGCTGGATTTTTGAAGGTGATGGTGTAATCGAAGAGTTCGTGGGTGGTTATCACGATGCGAAGCAGCAACGTGATCAAGCACTTGCCGTTCGTTTTTCGACGGAAAAACCAGCGAAAAAAGAGAAAGTGGTTGAGGAAACTCCCAAAACAACTCAACCTAAGAACAACTCTAAGAAGTTATCGTATAAGCTGCAAAGAGAATTAGAAGCTCTTCCAGCTAAGCTAGAACAGTTAGAATCGGATATTGAAACTCTGCAAGAACAAGTGAATGACCCTGAGTTTTTCGCTAAGCCAGTCGAGCAGACTCAACCGGTATTGGAACAACTTGCTGCTTTAGAGCAGGAGTTAGAAATCGCATTCGAGAGATGGGAAGAACTCGAAGCAATGCAACAGGATAGTTAAGAATTCAATGAATTGTAGTAACAAATTCAAATTAACCGCTGTCGCTTTGATGGTGGGTACCGCAATGAATGCAAACGCAGCATTGTATCAAGTCATCGAAGTATCGCCAGAAGTGAACGGCGATGTTGTTGATTATCAAACCGCTTATGGTGTTGCCATTCAACAGGGTGATGTAATCGATGCGTCAACAGACTCTCCATTTGCCCTAGGTTGCTTTGATGCGACGGCAAACTGCACTCCAGAGCAATTTAAGCTTGCTGTTGAAACTCGCACGACACCAATATCTGCAAGCCAAGAAGTTGATGGTAATAGCTACCGCGAAGAAATCCCTTTTGCGATGGATGCTGGTTTTTACTACCTTGATGAAGTTGGAGATTTCGAACGTTATTGCAAAAATGAAAAACGTTACTCAACGTGTGATTCATGGGCTGCTGTTAACTGGTCTCCTTGGGGTAAAGAACGCTACAGTAAAGACTACACGTCCAATGCCCTTGCGTTTGTAGAGAACAGCGCTGACGCTTACAAAAATGAATATAACAATGTCATCAACAGTTTAACTGAGTCAGGTCAGGCTGTAGGTAACCAAAGTATCGTAAGCGCATCTGATTCAGCGACGTTAGAAACTCGTAACACAGTTGTAGCACCGACTTTGCCAAATATTGTGCCTAGCTCTGAAACTGCTGAAGTTGTTGAATCTAGAGCATGGAAAACGGATGGAACATTTACCGTTGGTAGTATTTCAGAAAAGGCTTCTAATACTAATGGGGCTCACCATACGTCTAAGGCAGCAATCTGGGACAAAAGCGGTTTGATATCTCAAGTTCCTTGGCCGAGTACCAATTGGAAAGATGGGGAACGTTTGGCTCAAGGAAGCATGCGAGATTTTGTTGTCGATGGAACCACCATTTATGGTGTGGGATACAATACTTACTCAAAAAATGATAACTATCTAAACGCGACTGTGTTTGTTGGAACTTTGGAGTCAGAAAGTTCTTTAAGCAATATTAGTACCTGGCAAAACAAGGTAGTGGTAGGAGCGCGGCAACGAGAAGGAGATGACACTGTTCATTCGAACTCTCGTTTGACAAATGTAAACAAAAATTTCGTTGCTATTGGTGAGGCCAAACGTTCAGGTGCGTACCCTATGCCGACCGGCTCCACTCCAAATCGTTTGTTTATTGTTGATGATGTTCGCTCTGCATCTCTGAGTGCTATTTACCCAACGACGGGCATCTTCTTCAACGGTGCGGGCGGTAAAATGGGTGGTATCAACGCTTACAACGAAATTGTGGGTCAGTTAGATGCGGAATCTACCCGTGAAGATGATGGCAAACCTCGTCGTAAGCGTGGTTTCATTTATCCATACATCCAAGATGATGCAAACAATGTGAGAGCTGAAACACTGTTTGATGGTAAAGCGTGGTTCCTAGATACATTGACAAACGGTGGCGAATATTCAGAGGCAAATAACGCATTCCGTATTATTGATGCAACAGATATTAATGATGCAGGTGTAATATCGGCTACTGCCATGAAATGTGCAGGCGGATATAACTCTACAGCGCATAACGCTTCTTGTAATGGTACTGAAGAAATTGTTGCAGTGAAATTAATGCCAATTCCTAACCAAACGAAAGAAGATATCGTAGCGCGAAGCGTGGAATCAGACAGCGCTGAACGTCAAGGCGCAGGTCTTGGTTGGTTAGCTTTGACCATGCTTGGTTTGTTTGGGTTCCGTAGAAAATAGTCAGTAATTTTTAATTCAAGCAGAGGCTCACAGAATTGAGCCTCTGCTTTTTTTATGCCTTGAGAAATTGCACAATTTGATCGATTCTTATAAGTGGAGTCATAAAAACTCCATTAAAGTTTCACAATAACAGCTGTACGTTAGTAAATGGACCTGTATGAGGAATTAACTATGAAGAGACAAAAGCGTGATCGCCTAGAACGAGCTCAATCTCAAGGCTATAAAGCTGGGTTGAATGGAAGGTCTCAAGAGGCTTGCCCGTATCAACAAGTAGACGCTCGGTCGTATTGGTTAGGTGGTTGGCGTGATGCCAGAGATGAAAAACAATCTGGTCTCTATAAATAACTCTCCACATACAACAGAAGGATTCGAAAGGGCTCGTAGAGAGCCTTTTCTCGTAATGACTAAGCATAAAAAAGCCCCAGATAGGGGCCTTAAAAATTTATAGAGAAGGGTAACTAGAAGCTCGAAGTATCTTGGAACAAGCCAACTTTAAGATCCTTCGCAACATAAATTTCTTTGCCGTCAACGCATACGCGGCCGTCTGCTAGACCCATCACTAGTTTACGGTTCACAACGCGCTTCATATGAATTTCGTACGTTACTTTCTTAGCAGTTGGCAGAATTTGGCCAGTAAACTTCACTTCACCAACGCCAAGAGCTCGACCTTTGCCTTTGCCGCCGACCCAACCTAAGAAGAAGCCCACTAGCTGCCACATGGCATCTAGACCGAGACAGCCTGGCATTACAGGGTCACCAGGGAAGTGACAATCGAAGAACCAAAGATCTGGAGTAATATCCAACTCTGCAAGAATTAAACCTTTACCAAAATCACCTTCTGTTTCAGACATTTTAGTAACTCGGTCCATCATTAGCATGTTTGGTGCAGGAAGTTGTGGGTAACCCGGACCAAAAAGCTCGCCTTGGCTAGAAGCAAGAAGATCATCGCGGTTGTAAGAATCACGTTTGTTTTGCATTATCAATTACTCCAATTTTTGACAGATGCATGTTAGTGAACACGTGTACGCTAAACAACTCCGATCAGTACTAGACAAACCAGTTTTTGATGCGCTGCACAATTCCTTCTGGATGCTCATGTCTTTCAAAATTTTCAATACGTTCGGCGATCTTGCCGATGACGCTATCATCTTCGCCTCTGAATGATTTGCCCATTAGAATTGGTATTGCTTCATCAACGGTAGAAACCGACCAAATATGGAACTCACCATTCTTAATGCTTTCTATGACATCTTTATGTAAAGCGAGGTGCTTCAAGTTCGATTTAGGCATAATAACGCCTTGATGACCAGTGAAGCCTTGGTGTTTACAAACTTGATAGAAACCTTCGAGCTTCTCATTTAAACCGCCTACTGCTTGTACTCGACCAAATTGGTCCACCGCGCCAGTCACCGCGATTTGTTGATTAACCGGTGATTCAGACAGTGCACTTACCAAACAACATAACTCTGCCAATGAAGCACTATCACCATCCACTTCACTATAGGACTGCTCGAAAACAATAGACGCAGAGTAAGGCAGTGGCTCATCCAAATTCAAAGCAGAGCTTAGAAATGCTTGCATGATCATCATGCCTTTCGCATGAAGATTGCCTCCAAGTTCAGCTTTGCGCTCAACATCGGAAATGTCACCATCTCCAAAGTGAATAACACATGAAATTCGCGCTGGCTCGCCATAAGAGACAGGATGCCCGGCCATATCAATAACCGTGAGTCCGTTAATTTGGCCGACTTGTTCGCCAGTAGTCTCAATGATGACCTGACCATCAAGAATGTCATAAACTGCACGTTGAGGAAGGTAAGACTCTCGATAATATTTATCGTCGATGGCTTTATCTATCGCCACATAATCAATGATATTTTGATCGCTAAACTGAGCTGCTAAGCTAAGTAGTTGGCAATGCCACATCACACCTAAAGGCAAATAATGTTGGTCCTCAGTTAAACGCATGCCTGCTAATAGTAACCGTTGAAAAGCACCTTCATCCAACGATGGGAAACCGTACTCCGAACAAATCCAATTCACCAAACCTACATACAACTCTAAGTTACTTGCAGATAAGTGGATATCTTCTTCAACCTCGGTATACATCGTTAGGCCGGTTGAAAAATCTTCGTCAACATACTCAAGGTCGGCCAATTGATTACGATCGCCAGTAACAATAATCTTAACGTCAAATTCTTTTTCATCGGCCGTTAAAATAGGTAGTCGAGTAGGGCTTACATTCAAGGGTTTTACTGGCTTTCCTTGAATGGCAGACTTAATGCTCGGCCAATATCCGGGATTCGCCAAAATGAGGTTCGCTGGTAAAATCAAATACCCGCCGTTAGCCTTGGAAAGTAATCCAGCTTCAACTACAACATCGCCTTTTAAATCAACACTGTAGCGATCAAACAAGAGCTTTGCGTCCAAAGACTCTGTCATTATTGCAGGCTCTAAACCATCAGTGACCACGTCACAAATAAACTTACGATAAACCGTATTATCTGCACAGTTTATTACCAAAACTCGAGTCAAGCCTTTGATTTTCTTGAATCGTTCAACAGTAGCGAGGAGTCTTGGTTGAAGTTCTACGAACTTCTTCTTAGGTAGAGAGGAGGCAGATTTTAAAATGTCTTCGTACTGTTCGAACGAAGGAGTCACGTCTTTCCAATTAAGTTGATTCATTTAATTTCATCATTATTCAATATTGCGGTCATTATAACGAAAGGGCTCTAAACTCCCTAGTGCCAATTGGTGTAGTTGTAAATGCAAATAACTCGTTGAGTATCATTTGGACAAATGAGTGATCAACATCGATACTTCAAAGAGTTTTCATTGATGAATAACTATAACTGGGTTACGCTGTCACCAGGTTAGCTTTATGAGTCAGAAAGAATGAAATATCAGCAACTTGAAAATTTAGAATGTGGATGGAAGTGGAAGTATCTAATCAAAAAATGGAAAGATGGTGAAGCGATTACTAGACATATTGATACAAGTGAAACTGATGCAGCTGTCGCCGAGTTACGACGCATAGAGCACGAACCTACATTAGTGCTAGCTTGGATTGAAAAACACATGTCTGAAGAGCTAGAGAACAAACTCAAGCAGGCAATTCGCGCAAAACGAAAGCGCCACTTCAACGCAGAACAAGTTCATACCAAAAAGAAATCGATCGATCTTGATTACCGTGTTTGGGAAAAATTATCTAATCGAGCCAATGAACTTGGGTGTACGCTGTCTGATGCCATTGAATATCTACTTTCAGAAGCCTCAAGAAGTGAAAAAGCAAGCCAGAAAGTTACGTCCATCAAAGAAGACTTGAGTAAGCTACTATCCAGCTAAGGAGTGTTAGATGCTATATGTGATATTAATTGCTGCAATCGTCATATTCTGGTTGATCGCCGTGGATAGACCCGTGTTAAAAGTGAGTTTTGATGACGGCCACTTGAGCAAGGTAAAAGGGCATATACCTCCATCTTTTAAACATAACTTACAAGATATTGGCGAACATGACCCGTTTACTGGTGAACTCAAAGTGTACAACCAACGCTCCAGAATGAGGCTGGTCTTTTCTAAAGACGTACCAAAGAAAGTTCAACAACGAATTCGAAATGTTTTTCCTCATCAAGGTTTCAAAGCTAATAAAGGCAAGAAACAAGCTTAGCCGACATATCAATTACTTATCTACGTTAAACGGGACGCAAAATTGTGTCCCGTTTTAGCATTTGACGCATAAAAAATTACAATCAGTCCATTTATCAAAAATGGATTTACGAATGCGATACGTTGTCACTTTATTTTTATTATTGTTACCCACAGCGTCAACATTGGCCGATGATTCAGAAACAAATCCAGTGGCTAAGAAAATTAAATCGACGCTACAAAAGAAAGTCGATAAGCAGTTCGACCAATATGATGGTTATTGCGATTTAATGATTGAAATGGAACATAAAGGAAAAGTAGCAATAGTAAAACGAGTTACTGGAAGCGGAGATACAAAAGTTTGCCGTTTTGCTCGTTCAAACTTAAAAACCGGTAAGCGATATCGTTACAAATATCCTGAAAAATATATCCGCATACATATAACAACTGGTTCGTGAACCTTCAGTTTAAAGTAAGCAAGACCGAGTTACCGTAGATCAATTGATTTCTATAATCCGTAGATAGAAGTAGCATGGGAATGAATTGCAAAAAAGTTTGATAGACTTGGATTGTCAAGCATTTCAATAACTTGCGCTGAATTGGCCTTAGTGATGTAAGTCCACAGGAACCACTATATCAGTGCGCATTATGTATATTATGTTAAATTAAGTGTAACCATACGTCAGATTCTTGCTACTTTGCTCTCCTATCTCTTTCAGATTTTAAATTTGAGCTAACTTTAGATAGCTGATTAAACATAATCAGTATTTACCATAAAATACTTAATATAGATCTTAATAATCTATCGATTGTTAAGATCTATATTAATGACTACGCCGTTTCTATTAATGATTGTATAGCTTCATAGATATCTTGCCTGCGAACTGGCTTTGATACAAAACTATCCATGCCAGCGTCTAAGCACTTATCTTTATCACTTTCTAGCGCGTGCGCTGTTAAAGCGACGATTGGAATTGTGATTCCTTTCTTTCTAATCAGCCTAGTTGCCGTTATTCCATCCATTACTGGCATCGAGACATCCATCAAGATCATATCAATTTGAGTATCGTTTTCTTCAAGAAATGTAAGCGCCTCTGCGCCGTGGCTTGCAATATGAACATTATGGCCAAGCTTGTTAAGAATCAATTTAATGACAAGTTGATTTGATTGAGTGTCTTCGACAATAAGCAAGTTTAGAGCTTTGCTTGGTCTATTATGCTCAATTTTTACAGGACGACTTTGGTTGTAACGTGTCAGAACTGGAATTCGAATGGTGAAGTCAGAACCCTCATTCTCGCGGCTTTTTACAGAGATTTCACCTCTCATCATTTCAACTAAGTGCTTGGTAATAGCAAGCCCTAAGCCTGTACCACCAAACCTTCGAGTAATTGAGCGATCACCTTGATGGAATGCCGTAAACAAATGGGCTTGTTTTGCTCTCGAGATTCCAATTCCGGTGTCAGATATAGAAACTACAATTTCGTCATTTTCTTCAGCGACAGAAACAGACACACTTCCTGAGTCCGTAAACTTAATGGCATTCCCAATCAAATTAAAGAGAATTTGTGACAGCCTCGTCGAATCAATCCAATACTGTTTGTCTGATGAGATCTGACAATCAAAGTTAAAAGAAAGATCCTTAGTTATAGCTACTTGTTTTTGCTGAGAAATTACAAAAGTTACAGTGTCATTTAAATGTATCCACTGTTCGTTTAATTGGAAGCTACCGGATTCAATTTTTGAAAGATCGAGAATGTCGCTAATGATGGCTAGAAGAAGCTCAGCGGAGCATTCCATTTGATTGAGGGCATCAAATTGTTCATCTGATAAGGTAGATTGTCTCAGGATGTCTAGCATTCCTAAAACTGAGTTAAGAGGCGTTCTGATCTCATGGCTCATCATTGCCAAAAACTCAGATTTTGACTGGTTGGCTAGTTCTGCTTCTTCACGAGCTCTTGCAAGTTGAGTCGTTCTTACCTCAACAATACGTTGTAACTTTTCCTTTGTTTCTATGTCGATAACAGCACGTTCTATAAGGGGTCTAAAGCGCCTTAGAGTCTCTTTGTTTTCAATACTAAAATGCCCTTTTTGAGCTCCAATTAATAGTATGATGCTTTGTGTTACTTCCGAACGAATGCCCGTTAAAATTACGGAGTTAACATGTGTTTTAACAAAGCTATTTAAGTTCTCAAACTCTAACAATTTCGCTGGCTCGAATAATAGAATACACTCGCTGTTTAATGCGCGCTCCATCGTGTTACCGTGTAACCATTCTACCTTGTCAAACACGCTATTGGTTGAGATTAACGTCTTGAACGGATAACGGCTGTCATCGCGCGCGATGACAATAAAGTCTTCAAAACTGATGTACTTTTTTAGAACGCTGTTTAGCCCCGAAAAAATTTCATTACGATTTTTTGCCTCGCTCATTGCAGAGATTGCTGAAAGAATCGCTTTGTTTTCATCGGCAAGCAATTTTTCCCGTTGTTTGGTCTGCTTTAGCTCAACTAACGCTTCTTGTAATGCTTCTTGTTGGTATGTGTCTAAATATTTATCTTTCATAAGGTTTATGGAAAATCGCTGATGAGATCATCAAGTTTCCATGTCCATTTTCGCCGCCGATAAATCTTCCCTGCTCACCAAAGGTAAATGGGCATATAAATGGCAAGTGTTCCAGTTCCTGATTAATTTGTTCGCAAACGCTATTCATGTCTTGCATTAAGTGCAACATCGGTCCTGCACAAAATATATTTATGACACCAATTTTTCGAGATTCTTCTAATTTTTGGTTAAATGCGGCATTCACGACTTTTGCCGCTCGAGCGATTAAATGCTCCCTACTCCCTTTCATCAAAGTAAGCTCTTCCCCTACCGAAATCTGGGTAAATAGCTCAATCCCCCCATCTTCGGTCTCACGTATTGGATGGGAAAGCTTGTAATAAGGTCTATCGTACAAATGTCCGGCAACTCTTCCCAAGGGATAAGCGCTGGAGTTGGTAAAGAGTAGGTTTTCTTTGCTAGTTAGGTTTTCTTGATGACGAGTCCACTTTCGATAAGTATCTAGTGCTGATTCACCATCTATTTCCAGTAAACACCGCCCTTTTGCTTTGGAAACAATGCCTTTGATGTTGGTTGGTGTGTGACCTGCACTAAAAGCAATATCAACGGGATTAGAGGAGTAAAATAGTGTGAGGCTAATCCCTTGCTTTTCATGGCCTTGCGCTGTAATCACTGACCATTTTCCCTCGATGTGGTTATCTGCTGCTGAACCGCCAATGATAGGAACAAGTGTGCCGAAGCGTTCGTCGATCGATTCGATAATCTTTTCTTCTTTCCCAGGAGTTGCATGAAGAAGAATTAAGTTAGGTACTTCGCCAATTCGATTAGCATTTTGAAGAGCCATATCTAGAGCGACGGAGACACACTCATTTTCTTCACAATTAGAAATACCGGTTCCATAAGCATGTGGGCCTGAGTCATAGATAGCCATAGCCGCTATGACTGGCCCAACGTGAAAACCCTGATCGGTCATAATGGCTTGGCATGAACTTGAACCGTGGAATGGAACACCAGGGAAATATCTAAGAAAGGCAGAGCGAATGGCTCTGAAGTCGTACTCTTCTGTGTAATAACAGATGATATAAGACAAGTGTTCTTGCCTCAGCTCTGAACGAAGCCTCTCTACTGCTAAATATTCGTCGGTAATATGGGTAAATACTGATTGGCACTGCATACGCTTTTATTATTGTTTGTCACGTTACTGTTATACCATTACGACAAATTATCGTTAGGCTAGAGGGTTCGAATTTCACAAAGAAGATGCCATTATCTCGTGTCAGATCTAATTTATAAATGCACTAAGACAATATTTTGGTTTATTTTGAGCTTAATCGTTTTGGTTGCAGATATAGCATTCCATTCAGCTCTATAATGATTGTCGCTTATACTATCAAATACACCAGATTGATTCAGATCAATTTTTAGACCTGTACTTTCAGTTGTTTCAATCAAAATCCCACTCGAATCACGATTAATCGTGATTTTATCTTCACCAATTGTTACATCGCATCGCTCTTTTTGTGAACAGTCAACACTTGTGCTGGTCTCGTGCGTAAAGGTTCTCCAGAAAAACGCACCAACTAAAAGACTGAGCATGATTAAGATTTGTGCAAGTCTCGCCTTTGTTAACTTTTGTGCAGGCATAATTACTAATATCCTTGTTACAAACTTCAAACTTTTTAAATAAAAAATGATTTCCAGAGCTCCAGTAAGGTTACTACTCTGTCATTGAATTGTTAATTCAAGTATAGTGTCACGCTGAAAATGCCACTTTTTATTAAAGTCAGCAATAGAAATAAGGTGATGATAACACTTGAGTTCTAGAGTTTACTTGGGTGGTGTTACGACGCAAGTCGTGTTGGAAGTAAAGTGTAGTTAATTAGAAATTGGAAGCATGCAAATGAGCCAAGTAAAGCAGCTTGAACAAAACTACAACTATACAGTCGTTCGCCAATTTACCCTTGTGACCATTTTATGGGGCATAGTTGGTATGGCTGTTGGTGTTTTGATTGCCGCTCAATTAGTTTGGCCACAGCTAAACTTTGATACGCCGTGGTTGACGTACAGTCGTTTACGTCCACTGCATACTAATGCGGTAATTTTTGCGTTTGGTACTAGTGCCCTGTTTGCAACATCTTATTATGTTGTTCAGCGTACATGTCAAACACGTCTTTTTGGTGGCCCACTCGTTGCCTTCACCTTCTGGGGTTGGCAAGCAATTATCCTAGCCGCAGCGATTTCTCTACCTCTAGGTTTTACCTCAGGTAAAGAGTATGCTGAACTAGAATGGCCTATTGATATCGCTATTGCGATTGTATGGGTTTCATATGCAGTGGTGTTCTTTGGAACGTTAGTGAAACGAAACACTTCCCACATTTATGTGGCGAACTGGTTTTTCGGTGCATTTATCATCACAGTAGCAGTACTTCACATCGTGAACAGCATGGCTATCCCTGTATCACTAGGTAAATCTTACTCGATTTATTCCGGTGCGGTGGATGCAATGGTGCAATGGTGGTACGGACACAACGCGGTAGGTTTCCTACTCACCGCTGGTTTCCTAGGTATGATGTACTACTTTGTACCTAAACAAGCTGAACGTCCTGTTTATTCTTACCGTCTGTCTATCGTTCACTTCTGGGCATTGATCTCTCTATATATTTGGGCAGGTCCTCACCACCTTCACTATACTGCGCTACCAGACTGGACACAGTCTCTGGGTATGGTGATGTCTCTTGTTCTATTTGCTCCTTCATGGGGTGGTATGATCAACGGTATTATGACGTTGTCTGGTGCTTGGCATAAGCTTCGTTACGACCCTATTCTACGATTCCTAATCGTTTCATTGTCTTTCTATGGTATGTCTACTTTCGAAGGTCCGATGATGTCGATTAAGACAGTAAACGCACTATCTCACTACACAGACTGGACCATTGGTCACGTTCACTCTGGTGCGCTAGGTTGGGTTGCAATGGTTTCAATCGGCTCAGTTTACCACTTAGTCCCTCGCCTGTTTGGCCAAGAGCGCATGTACTCTGTGGGTCTGGTCAACGTCCACTTCTGGTTAGCAACAATTGGTACGGTTCTTTATATCGTAGCAATGTGGATCTCTGGCGTGATGCAAGGCTTGATGTGGCGTGCAGTTAACTCTGACGGCACCCTGACTTACAGCTTCGTAGAGTCAGTTGAAGCATCTTACCCATTCTACTTTGTACGTTTCCTAGGAGGTTTCATCTTCCTATCAGGTATGTTCTTAATGGCATACAACACGTACAAAACGGTAAGTGCGCCAAAAGAAAGCCTCAAGGCTATCCCTCATCCGGCATAAGGAGATTTAAGAATGAGTAATAATTCTAATAATCGCCATGAAATTCTAGAACGTAATGTCGGTTTGTTGGCTATTTTTATTGTTTTTGCAATCAGCTGGGGTGCTCTTGTTGAAATCACTCCTTTGATTTTCCAAAAGCAAACCACAGAAAGTGTAGAAAACTTACGAGTCTACACTCCTCTGGAAATGGAAGGTCGTGACATCTATATCCGTGAAGGTTGTAACGTTTGTCACAGCCAGATGGTTCGTCCTTTCCGCTCTGAAACGGAACGCTACGGCCACTACTCTGTAGCTGGTGAAAGTGTGTGGGAACATCCATTCCTATGGGGTTCTAAGCGTACAGGTCCTGATTTGGCTCGTGTCGGTGGTCGTTATTCTGATGAGTGGCACCGAGTACACCTACTTGACCCTCGCGAACTAGTTCCTGAATCAAACATGCCTGGTTTCCCTTGGCTTGCTGAGAACGTATTAGATGGCAAGCTGACTCAGAAGAAACTTGAAGTGTTCCGCGATCAGTTTGGTGTTCCATACGAAGATGAAACAATCGCGAATGCGGCTAAAGAAGTAGAAGGTAAAACAGAGATGGATGCAATCATCGCTTACCTTCAGTCTCTTGGTCATGCAATGAAGTAAGGGGATCATATGGATTTCGGTACAATTCATAGTATTTATACCGTAGTGCTCTTCGCGAGTTTTATCGGCATCGTATGGTGGGCATTTAGCAAGAAGCGTAAAGCACGCTTCGAAGAAGATGCCAACTTGGTGTTTGCTGACGAAGAACAAACGACCCCAAATAACCAAGGAGTGAAGAAGTAATGACTACATTCTGGAGTCTCTGGATTATCGTGATTACTATCGGTACGCTAGTAGGCTGTGCGATCCTCCTGACTTGGTGCGCCAAAGATAAAATGGGCGTCGAGGAAGGGGAAGACATGGGCCACGAGTACGATGGTATTCGCGAGCTAAACAACCCTCTACCGAAATGGTGGACTTACCTTTTCGTAAGCACGTTTGTGTTTGCTGCAGTTTATCTAGCCCTGTTCCCAGGTCTAGGTAGCTTTAAAGGCTTTTTAAACTGGCAAAGTTCGGCTCAAACCGTTCGTTCGCTTGAAGAGTCAAAAGAAGCTATTGCACAGGCACAAGAAAATAAACAACTCAACCAATACGCAAAAGAATTGGATGATGCGGATGCCTACTTCGGCGAAGCATTCCGTAAACTTGCTCATAATGCGAATGGTCTACGCCCTGTTCCTGAGATCGCGCAAGACCCAGAAGCATTAAAAGTTGGTCAACGTTTGTTCTTGCAAAACTGTTCACAATGTCACGGCTCAGATGCTCGCGGTCAAAAAGGTTTCCCTAACCTAACTGATGACGCATGGCTATATGGCGGTGAGCCAGCAGCAATCGTAACAACCATCATGCATGGCCGTATTGGTCAAATGCCAGCATGGAAAGATGCGCTTGGTGAGCAAGGTGTCCAAGAAGTAGTAAGTTACACATTAAGCCTATCGGGTCGTAAAGTTAACGCTCGTGAAGCTGCAGCAGGTAAAGCTCGCTTTGTTGTGTGTGCAGCGTGTCATGGTACAGATGGTAAAGGTAACCCAGCAGTTGGTGCCCCTGACCTAACTGACCAAGACTGGCTATTTGGTGACTCGCGTGCTGCCGTAACTGAAACCGTAATGAATGGCCGCTCTGGTGTTATGCCAGCATGGAAGGACATTCTAGGTGAGGATAAGGTTCAACTTGTTGCCTCTTATGTCTGGAGTTTAAGCAACTCAGACAATAAGTAACATTTCAATAACAGCCCCTTTCACAGGGGCTGTCTTTCCTTTAAATTTAATGCCTTACATTTTTTTCATTTAGCTGTTGAGAACTTTTTTATGGTAAAGCCTTGGTATAAACAATTCTGGCCGTGGTTCCTAATTATCCTTCCTCTTACGGTAGTCGTTTGGACAATCGCCACGGTAGTCGTCTTTTCAAACAACTCTGTTTCTCTTGTTGCTGAGGATTACTATAAAAAAGGCAAAGGCATAAATATCGACATCAGTAAAATGAACGTCGCTCGTGATCTTGGTCTTAATGCGAACATTTCTTCTCTAGATAACAATATCGTAATTGGCTTTACGAAAGGAGCGCTAACGCACTACCCAGCGCTTACAGCAACGTTTACTCACCGTACATTACCCGATCGTGATTTTACGAAGCTAGTTACCGCAGATGCATCTGGCAACTATCGCTTTACTACTGAAGACGCTATACAAGGCCCGTGGTTTGTTGAACTTCAACCACACGATAAGCAATGGATGATTCAAGGCAAAGTCGAATTTCCAGCAGTTTCAGTCTCATTAATGAAGTAATTTTATGTGCAAATCCTGTTACCACTGTGGTGAAGATGTACCAGCAAACACGGATTTTAAAGTAGAAATACTTGGCGAAGTTCGTGAGATGTGCTGCCCGGGGTGTGAAACTGTCGCACAAACTATCGTAGATAGCGGTCTTGTTTCTTACTACCAGTACCGAACCGCACCCGCTGAAAAAGCAGACCTCGTTCCAGAACAACTTCAAGCTCTGATCCACTATGACAATGAAGACGTTCAATCAGAATTTGTACGTAACCATGACAATGTATCTGAAGTAACATTATCTCTCGAAGGTGTATCCTGCGCCGCTTGTGCATGGCTTATTGAAAAGCAAGTATCCAGCGCTAAAGGTTTAGTCTCCATACGGGTAAATACGACAACAAACCGAGCTTTGCTTGCGTGGGACAAAACTCAAGTTAAGTTAAGTGAACTGCTTTCAGTTATTCATAAGCTTGGTTATAAAGCCGCGCCATTTGAAGCAGACAAACAAGAAGCATCTTATCACCGAATGATGAAGCAGTACCTTTACCGATTGGGTATTGCTGGCTTAGCGACGATGCAAGTAATGATGCTTGCTGTGGCGTTGTATTTAGAAGTGTTTGGCGATTTGGAACCCGAATTTAAAAACTACTTCCGATGGGTAAGTTTGATTTTCGCTACACCAGTTCTTCTTTACTCTGCCCTACCATTTTACCTTAATGCTTGGCGAAGCATTAAAGGGCGAACTCTAGGCATGGACGTCCCAGTTTCGATCGCTTTGATTTTCGCTTATGTTGCGAGTTTAGTTGCGACAGTAACTGAGCAAGGCGAAGTATTCTTTGAATCTATCTCGATGTTTACCTTCTTTTTGTTAGTGGGTCGATTCTTAGAAATGCGCGCTCGCCGCAAAGCTGCTGCTGCTAGCGGTAACTTGCTCAAGCTTATCCCTGCCATTGCAACAACACTAGACGGCGAACAAATTCCAGTTAAAACGCTGAAGATTGGTGATCGCATTCGCGTTCTCCCTGGCGAACATATCCCTGCTGATGGCAAAGTTATTTCTGGCCGTATTCATATTGATGAATCAATGCTGACTGGTGAGTCTATTCATGTCGTAAAAAAAGAAGGTGATGCTGTTTATGCAGGTACATTAAACGGAGATGAATCATTTGAGTTGGAAGTCACCAATTCAAAAGCAGACTCGATGATTTCAAATATTGTGCGCCTTCAAGATGAAGCACAGCATTCGAAGCCAAAAATTGCAGAAGTTGCTGACGTCGTAGCACGCTACTTTGTTGGTGTAATTCTTATCATCTCAGCTGGAACCTGGTTTTATTGGCACCAAACCAAACCAGATGATGCTTTTTGGATTATGCTTTCGGTTCTCGTCGCTACATGCCCTTGTGCATTATCCCTTGCTACACCGACCGCACTAACTTGTGCGACTTCACGAATGGGCAATTTTGGCATTCTGTTGCGAAAAGGCCATGTATTCGAAACGCTTTGCAAAGTTAATCATCTCGTCGTCGACAAGACAGGAACATTAACGAAAGGTGACATCGAGATTAGCCGTACGAGCACATTCAAAGAGCTTTCTGAAGCGGAAAGTCTGGCCCTTGCATCTGCTCTTGAAGCTCATGCAAACCACCCTATTGCGCGTTCATTTACCGGTTTCAGTAATGACGAGATTATTGTAACAGATGTTAAAAACGTGATTGGCTCAGGAATCGAAGGGATTTGGAATGGTAAGATGGTAAAAATTGGCAGCTCCTCGTTTGTGCTAGATTCGAGCATAAAAGAAAGCAATGCCATTTACTTGTCAATAAACAACGAACACGCTGCAACTTTTTATTATCACGATCCTATTCGCAAAGAAAGTCAGGCGTTTATTCAACGTTTTGCTGAAGCTGGCATCAAAACAACCTTACTTACTGGTGATTCTATTCAAAACGCACAGCCTGTTGCTGACGAAATTGGTATCGAGCATGTGATCGCATCTGCAAAACCAGAAGACAAACTCGCGTATCTTAAGAGCCTTGATAGCAGTGATATCACCATGATGGTTGGTGATGGCATAAACGACGCACCTACTCTAGCGGGAGCCCATTTATCCGTGGCTATGGGCGGTGGTACTGACGTTGCAAAGGCATCAGCAGATATGACGCTTCTTGGAGATAACTTAGAAAAGTTATTGGAAGCTCGCCTATTGGCTCTTCGTACAAGAAAGATTATCCGTGAAAACTTAGCTTGGTCGTTAGGCTACAACTTGTTAATTTTGCCGTTAGCGGTTGCAGGACTAGTTGCGCCTTATATCGCAGTTGTTGGGATGTCAGCAAGTTCAATCATTGTTGTATCTAACTCACTGCGACTTCTTAAAGAGAAGTAAACAAGAGAACACTTATGGAAAGCCTTTATATTTTAATTCCAATCGCGATTGTTCTTGTTTGCGTTGCTGTCGCTATTTTTCTTTGGGCGGTTCGAAGCGACCAGTTTGAAGATCTTGAGCGACAAGGACACAACATTTTATTAGATGAAGAAGAACAATCAGACAATAAGAAACCGTAGTATGTTTTATGAATCCTGATTTTTTAGGTGCTTTGCTTATCGGCCTTGTCGGGGCCGGCCATTGTATGGGGATGTGTGGTGGTATCGCATCCCTACTTTCCTTAGGTAGTTCAAGCTCAAAATCCTCCCCAACCATACCTTTATTCTACAACCTTGGACGACTCAGCAGTTACGCCTTAATAGGCGCACTTGTCGGAGGTGCAATATCAGGGTTATCGGAACTCAGCGGCTTAGCTCAATCTCTTGCGTGGCTGCGTTTTGTTGCCGCAATCTTCATGATTTTGGTTGCGTTATATATTGCGAAATGGTGGCAAGGTTTACTCATCGTAGAAAAGATGGGCCAGCACCTTTGGAAGTTTATCTCTCCAGCTGGAAAAAGCCTTTTACCACTTAAAAAGCCAATACACGCACTGCCCTTTGGTTTTGTCTGGGGGTGGTTACCATGCGGGTTAGTTTATTCGGCATTAACATGGTCGGCGGTGTCCGGTAGCGCAGTAAATGGCGGCCTAATCATGCTAGCTTTTGGTTTGGGAACGCTGCCATCCATGCTCGCTGTTGGTTACGGAGCTAGCCATTTTCAGAAACTGCAAAAATCATTAATATTTAGAAATATCTCAGCATTAATCTTAATTGTCTATGGCGCGTATACTGCCGCGGGTGCCATGCAGATGCTTGGTTTCATATAACGCAAAACTCTATACCACCGATATTTTTGCTATCCTTTAGGATTAAGCGGTGCTAAAATATTGATGTATATCAAATAGTGAAAGGTTGTTATGATTTCTGAAAAACCTGCAACAAAGCGTATCCAATCAGGCGGTTGCGCGATTCATTGCCAAGATTGTAGCATTAGCCAACTGTGTATCCCATTCACTCTGAATGAATCTGAACTTGACCAGTTGGACCAAATCATCGAGCGTAAAAAGCCTATCCAAAAAGGACAAGAGCTATTCAAAGCAGGTGATGAGCTTAAATCTTTGTACGCTATCCGTTCTGGCACGATTAAGAGCTACACAATCACAGAACAAGGTGATGAGCAAATCACAGCATTTCACTTAGCTGGTGACTTAGTTGGTTTTGACGCTATTACTGGTGACTGCCACCCTAGTTTCGCTCAAGCTCTTGAAACATCAATGGTTTGTGAAATCCCTTACGAGATCCTTGACGACCTATCAGGCAAAATGCCTAAACTTCGTCAGCAAATCATGCGTTTAATGAGTAATGAAATTAAAGGCGACCAGGAAATGATTCTTCTGCTTTCTAAGAAGAATGCTGAGGAGCGTCTCGCTGCTTTCTTGTACAACCTGTCAACTCGCTTCTCTCAACGTGGCTTCAGCCCAAGAGAATTTCGTTTGACCATGACTCGTGGCGATATTGGTAACTACTTAGGCCTAACGGTTGAAACCATCAGCCGCCTATTAGGTCGTTTCCAAAAATCTGAAATTCTGAGTGTTAAAGGTAAGTACATCACCATCTTAGATCATGATGCGCTAATGGAACTTGCCGGTGTAACAAAAGAGTAATCTCGCTTACTTATTGATGTAGCTCGAAAATGAGCTACATCATGTTTCTCATAAAATCCCTTCGAAAGTCCTCAAAAAGTTCCCCAAACTAAGCTACAGTAAAAATATACGAAGAGTCTCCAATTTACTGATTTAACTTGTTTTCAGTATTTGGTTTCGCAACATAAGTGGGCTTAGTTATGAGTATATACAGTAAGATTCTTGTTGTTGCTGACATCAATAATGATGAACAGCCTGCACTCGCTAGAGCGGTTCAATTAGCTCAAAAGAGTGTATCCAGAAGCCGAATCACCTTCTTCTTATCCATCTACGATTTTTCCTATGACATGACCTCAATGCTGTCAGTCGATGAAAGAGATGCGATGCGTCGCGGCGTTATCCATCAACGTGAGCAGTGGATGCGTAAGATTGCTCAACCGTACTTAAACGATAGCTTCGATTTTGATGTTTGCGTTGTGTGGCACAACCGTCCTTACGAAGCAATCATTGCTGAAGTGTATGCTGGTGGGCACGATCTTCTAATCAAAGGGACACGTAAACACGATGTTTTAGAGTCTGTGATTTTCACGCCGACAGACTGGCATTTATTACGTAAATGCCCTATTCCTGTACTTTTGATCAAGAACTCGGATTGGCCGGAGCAAGCTAATATTCTCGCTTCTGTACACGTGGGGTCAGAAAACCCAACTCACATTGATTTGAACGACGCGATGGTTGAACGCCTCAAAGAGATGTCAAACCGTCTCGATGCTGAACCGTATCTCGTCAACGCTTATCCTGTTACACCGGCTAACATTACGATTGAATTGCCTGAATTTGACCCAACGACCTACACGGATGCGGTTCGTGGCCACCATCTCACCGCAATGAAAGCATTGAGACAAAAACATGGCATCGACGAAGAACAAACCATCGTTGAACAAGGTTTACCAGAAGACGTCATTCCTGCCGCAGCGGAGCGATTAAATGCAGCAATGGTGATTTTGGGTACGACTGGTCGTACGGGGCTTTCAGCGGTCTTTATCGGCAACACGGCAGAGCATGTGATCGATAAGATTAACTGTGATGTACTGGCATTAAAACCAAAAGGTTATATCAGCCCTCTCGATCCAAATACCGCAACGTAGAGCAAATAATCAAATATAAAAACGCCCCTTTTTTGGGGCGTTTTATTTTCGGCTTCAGCCAGTACAAAATAGGAGGCATCGTTGCCTCCTATTTACTAGATGTTCGTTACATCGATGAATAGAGATTCATCGATGTTAGTTGAAGAAACGACTGCTTCACTAAACTCATACTCTTCGCGGCTACCGTCACGATCTAGCGGCAAGTTTACAAAATCAAACAACTCTCGGTCTGCCAATTGGCTTGGGCTTACGTTTTGGATTGATTTGAAAATCGCTTCTACGCGTCCTGGCGTCTTCTTATCCCAATCAATCAGCATTGCCTTGATTGCTTGGCGCTGCAAGTTCTCTTGAGAACCACATAGGTTACAAGGAATAATTGGGAAATCTTTGTGCTCTGCGTATTTGATCAGGTCTTTTTCGCGGCAGTAAGTCAGCGGACGAATAACCACGTTACGACCATCATCAGAGCGTAGTTTTGGTGGCATTGCCTTCAAACGAGAACCATGGAACATGTTCAAGAACATCGTTTCTACGATGTCATCCATATGATGACCAAGTGCAAGTTTTGTTGCGCCGATTTTCTCAGCAAATGAATAAAGCGTACCACGACGTAGACGAGAACATAGACCACACGTTGTCTTACCTTCTGGCACTTTTTCTTTAACTACTGAGTATGTGTCTTTATCTACGATGTAGTAAGGAATATTCAGCGTCTCAAAATACTCAGGCAAAATATGCTCTGGGAAACCAGGTTGTTTTTGGTCTAGGTTAACAGCAACCACTTCAAATTTGATTGGTGCCGCTTTTTGTAGATTCAACAGGATATCGAGCATCGCAAATGAGTCTTTACCACCGCTTATGCATGCCATGACAACATCGCCTTCTTCGATCATGTTGTAATCTGTAATGGCATTTCCAACATTTCTTCTCAAACGTTTTTGAAGCTTGTTGAATTCAAGGGTTTCTTTTCTTGTATCTTTCTGGTTCATTGCGGGCTCTCACATCGCCGATAAAATCGACAGTAGGACTTCCTAACATGGGTTTCTTTGGGGCGTGGATTATACGGGCTTTTGCAGCAGGATTAAATGTTTGTATTGAAGGATAAGAAAATAAGTGCGCTGAATTATCATCATAGAATAGAAAAAGAACCGCGAATGCGGCTCTTCCGTGAAGATAGTGCTATTTCTTTGCTTGGGGCAAATAAGGAAGCACTCTCATCGTTGGTTCCGGTAACGTTATTGTTCCACCTTCGCCAATTTCACTCAAAGCAACCTGCACTTTACCGTTAACAATCGCCTTCTCTTGTCCATTTGAAAAAACGATCTTACCGTTCAGTTCGTTGGCAAACTCCATTGTGACGCCCTGTACTTCAGGTGTGAACCATCCAGCAAACATCCCCCCTAAATCCTCTAACATGCTTTGCATTTGAGGCATTAATGGCTTCAGTTGCTCGTAAGAAACGCTACCCTGTAACGGTTCTTTCGTCATTACAACTAAAGAATAATCACATCGGCTATCTTTAGGGGTATGTACGAATACCAAAGGATTTGCGGATTTTAGATTTTTGTCGATCGGTAATGGTAGTTCTTTCGACGCTGGAATCACAAACTCTTCGTAATGTTCTTCCTTTTCCATCCACGCTTTTTCGATCGCACACAGCTGCTTAGTTCTGGCATCGACGAAGAACACACCGACTTTAACGTCATCATGCCCTTCTTTAGTGTTATTTTTTAACTGAGTATACAGTTTGGAATACGTAAACATATACTCTTGAGCATGCGTTATCGGTGACGAGAGCAAGAGTGCTGCACTTCCTAAAATTAAGCTTAACTTTTTCATTAGATTATTATTTTATTGAGTCCAGTAGGCGTTATTGTGGCGAATCATCGAGCGTAAGTCATTAACGTATGCAATGCCCCTCTCTGAGTAAGACAACAGTCCATGAGTGAGTTCTGATGCTGTCGCCACGGATAACAAGTTTTTGTGCTTATCTGCCAACATAGCTCGAATATCACGTAAGTCAGCGTAAGCTGGATTGCGATTCACATTCATAAAGTAGCCATGAATTGACTGCTGAACTGAATCGAATTTTTGAACTTCGTGAGTTTTTCCTGCAGCACGCTGAGCAGGCACAATTCCGCAACCCTGTTTATAACACCATTGGCCGAACAAGTTGTTTGCTTGAGTAGCAAAACGAGAAGTACCCCACGCGGATTCATTGGCAGCTTGAGTTAGCACTAATGCTTCTGGTAAAACATTGACTCGCTTTAACATTTCAGTCAGCCAAGCTTCATCAATATGACCATCATGAAGAGGAAACCCATATAACTGCGCTAATCTTTCTGCGTAAGCTTCTTCGTCCGGCGACACTTCTCCAATCTCAAGAGAGCTTAGAAAAGCACGTTCTTTTTCAATCCTGTGATTTTCTAGTGCGATTTTAGGCCGCAAGAAATCGAAAAATGCCGCCTTTTTTTCTTTGGCGTCTTTGATAGAGTTAAAGTCTGGAATGTCCCCAATGTAGGGCAAGTGCGACAAATCAGGATGTGTCACCGGACCTTGAACAACATTAGGATCATTCGCGCTTTTGAACTGGTGGTCGTAATGCAAATATGGACCTACCGAAATAAAAGTGGCGGCTATACAGGCAGCCGCCACTCGTAAAGTCATTAATTTTAAAGATTTAGGCATTAAACACCTGAGATTTACCATCGTGATCGTTATCATTTTTTTGTGTTGCTACGATCTTAAGTTTGATGCCAAACATTTCTCGATAAAGGATGCCCTTCAAATGGAAGAAGAATGGCAAGACAAAAATAAAGCCAATACCGTAGAACATAGCCGCAACAATAAACATCAACATAACGCCCATGTAAAGCCCTGCCACAACAAAAATCTTCTTATTGATCGCACGTAGTGATAATAATAACGATTGCATAGGTGGCACTCTTTTCTCGCAAATCAGTAAGATAGAGTGACTAAACGCCATTGCTAAATATAATGAAAGCGGTGGAAGGATCATTCCCGCGACACCTTGCAACGTTAAACTGAACAGCGTTGCAATAATAACAGGGACGGTAAATTGCAGACCTTTACCGACATGACGAACTTTGGTTTTTAGCCCTGCTACGTGACTCATCGCCATCAAACTGATCCCAGCATAAATTGGTGCGCTGATCACTTCATAACTAAAGTTAGCGATATAAATAGCAGAAACGATATTAGCGGTGAATGCTTCCGGATTTTCTATCGCATCGAGAATGACACTTGGGTCGCCCAATTGAAGTTGAAGTGCAATGTAGAAAATCCCCAACTGGACAAAAAGCAAAAGAATAATCGCTGGCGAGAACGATAAAAAGTGTTGAATGGTTGCGCGCCAAGCTTCACTAAATACAGCACTCGCTTTTAGTTCGTAGTCGCCAGACAAAGCTCGCTCTACACTCCCCCCAAGATTGAAATCTTTTTCAAAATCGTTATTCATATATTATCCAAGATTAACTTGTGAATTTTTTACTGGTATACCAGTCAATTAAAGTGGCCTACATTATAAAGAAATCTTTCCATGTCTAAAATCAGAACTGACGTTCTATCCTTGCAATATCTACTATTTGGTTGATAATTAACCACTCACAAAACTATGAAATTGAAAGCAATTGTTGCTAATGACAAAGCCCTACCGAACTGTGTTTAAAAGGCAAATAACCTCTTAAAAACAGTATGGTAAGGAATGATTACTTTTGCCTGCAAAATTTTTTCTGTTTCAAGATAAGAAAATGCTTTAATTTCACAATTTTGGTGATTATGATGCGCGCCTCAAAAGTGAATGACTTATGTCACACTAATTGGCGTAAACCCAATTTTAACGTGGGAGAAATACAGACGTTGAACGCTAAACAGCAAGCAGGAAAGCCAGTTATTCGTTTATCTGGTATCAGCAAAAGTTTCGATGGAAAGGAAATCATCGGTAATTTAAATCTTGATGTTAATCATGGTGAGTTTCTGACGATTCTTGGTCCATCTGGTTGTGGTAAAACGACGGTTTTACGCATGATCGCTGGTTTTGAAACGGCAGATAACGGTCAAATCGTATTAGATGACCAAGATGTAACGCAAGTTCCTGCAGAGCATAGGCACGTCAACACGGTATTTCAGAGTTACGCATTATTCCCTCACATGACCGTATTCGATAATGTGGCATTTGGCCTACGCATGCAAAAAACGCCTGCGGCAGAAATCGAACCACGCGTAATGGAAGCGCTACGTATGGTCCGTCTAGAAAAAATGGCGCAGCGTAAGCCGCACCAACTTTCTGGTGGTCAGCAACAACGTATCGCGATCGCGCGTGCGGTTGTAAATAAGCCAAAAGTACTGCTACTTGATGAATCGCTTTCTGCTCTTGATTACAAACTTCGTAAACAAATGCAGATTGAGTTGAAACAACTTCAGCGTCAACTTGGTATTACCTTTATCTTTGTTACTCACGATCAGGAAGAAGCTCTATCGATGTCTGACCGCATTATCGTTATGCGCGATGGCGTTATCGAACAAGATGGCTCACCACGTGAAATTTACGAAGAACCTAAAAACTTGTTTGTTGCTCGCTTTATCGGCGAGATTAACGTCTTCAACGCAACAATGCTTGAACGCATTGATGAAAAACGTATCCGTGCGGAAATCGAAGGTGTTGAGTCCGTCGTTTACTACGACAAAGAAGCACAAGCAGGTGACAAACTACAAGTGCTGCTTCGCCCTGAAGACTTACGTATCGAAGAGATCAAAGAGTCTGAAGAAAAAGGCATTGTTGGTCACGTCACTGAACGTACCTATAAAGGTATGACGCTAGACTCTGTTGTCCAACTGGACTCAGGCATGCGCGTGATGGTTAGCGAGTTCTTTAACGAAGATGATCCAGATGTGGACCACTCTCTCGGCCAAAAAGTCGCTATCACTTGGGTTGAGAGCTGGGAGGTAGTACTCAATGATAAGCAAGAAGATTAATCTTCAGAACGCAATCATTACCCTAATTGTTGGTTGGCTAACACTTTTCGTGTTGGTTCCAAACCTAATGATTATCGGTACAAGTTTTTTAACGCGTGATGAAGCGAACTTAATTGAACTGACTTTTACTTTCGACAACTACCTTCGTTTACTTGATCCATTGTACGCAAAAGTGCTGATGCACTCTTTCTACATGGCAATCATTGCGACGTTGTTGTGTTTAATCATCGGCTACCCATTTGCTTACATCGTGGCAAAAATGCCTGAGAAATGGCGCCCGTTTATGCTGTTTCTTGTGATTGTACCGTTTTGGACAAACTCACTTATCCGTACTTACGGTTTGAAGATTGTTCTTGGCACACAGGGCATCTTGAACAAGTCATTAATGGCAATGGATATTATCGATAAGCCATTGCGTCTTATGTATACCGAAACAGCGGTAATGATTGGTCTTGTCTACATTTTGCTGCCGTTTATGATTCTGCCTCTGTATTCGGCAATCGAGAAGCTAGACAACACCTACATTGAGGCTGCAAAAGACTTAGGCGCAAGCAAACTGCAAACCATCACAAAAGTGATCTTGCCGTTAACGATGCCTGGCATTATTGGTGGATGTTTGTTGGTACTTCTTCCTGCGTTAGGTATGTTCTACATCTCCGATCTTCTAGGCGGAGCGAAGAACCTATTAATTGGTAACGTAATTAAGAGCCAAGTATTAAACGCTCGTGATTGGCCATTCGGTGCGGCAACCAGTATCGCACTTACTATTGCAATGGCAATCATGCTGTACGCCTACTACAGAGCAGGCAAACTATTGAATAAGAAGGTGGAGCTAGACTAATGGGACGTACAGTTAGATTTAGCTTTATGGCGCTGGTATATGCATTTTTGTATCTACCAATCATCGTATTGATCGTGAACTCATTTAATGCCAACAAATTTGGTATGAAATGGGGCGGGTTTACAACCAAATGGTACGAAACCCTAGTTAACAATGACAGCCTTATGCAAGCAGCGTGGCATTCACTTAATGTCGCGGTGTTTTCTGCAACAGCTGCTACTATTATTGGTAGTTTGACGGCCGTTGCCCTATTCCGTTACTCCTTTAAAGGTAAAGGTGCGGTAAACGGCATGCTGTTTGTTGTAATGATGTCACCAGACATCGTGATGGCAATTTCATTGTTGGCGCTGTTTTTAGTTTTAGGCGCGCAGCTTGGTTTCTTTACTCTATTGATTGCACACATCACATTCTGTTTACCGTTTGTTGTGGTAACCGTTTACAGCCGCTTGAACGGCTTTGATGTGAAAATGTTGGAAGCAGCAAAAGACCTTGGTGCAAGTGAATGGGTTATCTTAAAACAGATCATCCTTCCTCTTGCGAAGCCAGCGGTTGCTGCAGGTTGGTTACTAAGCTTTACTCTGTCTTTAGACGACGTAATTATCAGCTCGTTTGTAACAGGCCCAACATACGAAATCCTACCATTGAAAATTTACTCGATGGTTAAGGTGGGTATTTCACCGGAAGTGAATGCCTTAGCAACGGTCATGTTGATTGTATCTTTGGTTCTTGTAGTAATTTCTCAGTTGCTAGCAAGAGAAAAAGTAAAGTAAAATCCGCATCCGTTAACATCACGAAACAGAATGGTTACATGCCATTCTGTTTTTCTATCTACCGTCCAAAATGATTTGGACAACGTTTGGTTTGGAGCTAACGTCAATGAAAAAATGGGCTACTCTATTAGCTGGTAGTGCATGTGCGCTTTCTCTGTTCTCAGGTTCAGCGGCAGCGGACGATAAAGAATTGGTATTTATGAACTGGGGTCCTTACATCAACAGTAATATCCTAGAGCAATTTACTAAAGAAACAGGTATCAAAGTGATCTACTCGACTTACGAGTCGAACGAAACTTTGTACGCAAAGCTAAAAACTCATAACCAAGGTTATGACCTAGTCGTACCTTCAACTTACTTCGTAGCAAAAATGCGCGATGAAGGTATGCTACAAAAGATCGATAAGACTAAGCTGAAAAACTTCGGCAACCTAGATAAGAACTACCTAGATAAGCCTTACGATCCAAATAACGACTACTCTATTCCACACGTTGTTGCGATTACAGGTCTAGCAGTTAACGCTGACATGTACGATCCAAACGACTTCCAAAGCTGGGCAGACCTATGGAAGCCTGAGCTTGAAGGTCAAGTAATGCTAATGGACGATACTCGTGAAGTATTCCACATTGCCCTACGTAAATTGGGTTACTCAGGTAACTCTACAGATCCAAAGCAAATCGACGAAGCATACGCTGAATTGCAAAAGCTGATGCCAAACGTTCTAGTATTTAACTCTGATAACCCGGGTGCACCATACATGTCTGGCGAAGTTGGCGTTGGTATGCTTTGGAACGGCAGTGCGGCTGCGGCGCAAAACGAAGGTCTAAACCTTAAGCTAGTCTTCCCTAAAGAAGGCGGTATTGGCTGGGTTGATAACTTCGCAATCTCTTCTGGCGCGAAAAACGTAGAAGCAGCGCACAAAATGATCGACTTCCTACTACGCCCTGAAATCGCAGAGCAAATTTCTCGTGACACTGGCTACCTAACCGCCGTTACAGAATCAAACTCGAAGTTTAAAGACGTAGCACCGCTGTTCCCTTCTCAAGAAGATCTTGACCGTGTTGAATGGCAAGACTCGGTTGGTGATATGACAGTGAAATATGAAGACTACTTCTTGAAGCTGAAAGCGGGTCAATAATCTGATCTTGCCTACTAAGGCATCGACTAACTGAAAATAGGCAGCGATACGCTGCCTATTTTTGTAATTGACTGATATAATTATGCGTTGCTAGGTTTATTTAGCTCAGTTTCACAGAATTATCGTTTCCCTAAAAAGGCTCGGTATAAATTGATTTAAATAAACAGGATTGTGCTTATTGCGATTTGGCTCAACTTAATAACTGCGACTAGTATTGATTTGTCCAATCGCTAAACAAAACGGAAAACAAATGAAAAGTAAATTCTACGCAAGCGCTCTATGTGCAGCGACGCTAATCGCTACCCCTGCAATGGCGGCTGATCAAGAACTGTATTTCTACAACTGGTCGGAATACATTCCAAACGAAGTTCTTGAAGACTTTACAAAAGAAACTGGCATCAAAGTTATCTACTCTACATACGAATCTAACGAAAGTATGTACGCGAAGCTAAAAACGCAAGGTTCTGGTTACGATTTGGTAGTACCGTCTACCTACTTCGTTTCTAAAATGCGTAAAGAAGGTATGCTGCAAGAGATCGACAAAAAGAAACTTTCTCACTTTAGCGATCTTGACACCAACTTCCTAGATAAACCATTTGATCCAAATAACAACTACTCTATCCCTTACATTTGGGGTGCGACGGGCATTGGTATCAACGCAGATATGCTAGATAAATCGTCTGTTTCTAAATGGGACGATTTCTGGGATAGCAAGTGGGAAGGCCAACTAATGCTGATGGATGACTCTCGTGAAGTCTTCCACATTGCATTAACAAAGCTTGGTTACTCGCCAAATACAACGAACCCAGATGAAATCAAAGCAGCTTATGAAGAGCTGAAAAAGCTAATGCCAAACGTGTTGGTATTCAACTCTGATTTCCCTGCAAACCCTTACCTTGCAGGTGAAGTATCTCTTGGTATGCTTTGGAACGGCTCTGCTTACATGGCTCGTCAAGAAGGTGCGAATATCGACATCATCTGGCCTGAAAAAGGCACCATTTTCTGGATGGACAGCTTAGCAATTCCAGCTGGCGCGAAAAACGTAGACGCTGCTCATAAGATGATCGACTTCCTACTACGCCCTGAGAACGCCGCTAAGATTGCACTAGAGATTGGTTACCCTACTCCAGTTAAGACGGCACATGAACTGCTACCAAAAGAGTTTGCTAACGACCCAAGCATCTTCCCTCCGCAAGAAGTAATGGACAGCGGAACATGGCAAGATGAAGTTGGCGAAGCGAGCGTAATGTACGATGAGTACTTCCAAAAGCTAAAAGTAAACAACTAAATCGTTAGTTTTAAAGATGTGAAAAAGCGGCTCATGAGCCGCTTTTTTTTATCTAATAGTTAGTTTATGCTTTCGTGTCCAAAGCAAGGATTTCATCAACAAGCTTCGGTACTTCAACGCTTGCTTTACCATAGCGTTTTTCTTCAAATTCACTTTCAACCGCACTTGGCTCAAGGTTAATTTCTATAGTATGAGCGCCATGCATTTTAGCATCATGCACAAAGCCAGCGGCCGGATAGACGACGCCCGAAGTGCCGATAGAGACAAACAAATCAGCTTCTTCCAGTGCTGCGTATATCTCTCCCATTCTCAGTGGCATTTCACCAAACCACACAATATGTGGGCGCATTTGTGATGGGATCTGACAACAATGGCAAAGCTCACCAGTTTTTATATCTTCGGTATGTTCAATAACTTGGTTAGATTCACTACATCGCGCCTTAAGTAACTCACCATGCATGTGAATCACATTTTGGCTGCCACCTCTTTCATGCAAGTTATCAATATTCTGCGTAATAACCGTCACCTTTCCCTTTAATTCCGCTTCAAGACGGCCAAGAGCAAGATGCGCAGCATTCGGTATGATCGCTTCATCTTGAAGCTTTTGACGGCGTTGATTATAAAAACTCTGAACAAGGTCTGGATCACGAGCAAAACCTTCAGGTGTTGCTACATCTTCAATTCGGTGATTCTCCCACAGGCCATCTTGGGCTCGAAATGTTTGAATACCAGATTCAGCCGAGATACCTGCTCCAGTAAGTACTACAATATTTCTATAAGGGAAATTCATAACTTATCCTTGTTGTTCTTTTTCATTAGCTTAACACTGAAAGAATAGCAACTGTAGTAGTATGGATTAGACCATGGTCGTAATGGTCACTATTAGAATTACATTTTGAGAGGAATCGCAATGAGACAAGTATCTCTGGCGCTTATATTACTTACGACTTTAGCAGGCTGTCAGCTGACAAATGTGGAAGGTGAAATTGACGACGTAAAAGTAAAAGTCAGCACAAATGATGACAATCATGGGCCGCACGGCAATGGTGGCTTTTGCCCTCCTGGTCAAGCTAAAAAAGGCAACTGTTAAAACGGCTTGTATATCGGTTTGAAGCAAATAGTTTAAAAAAGAGCGGTTTGATGCCGCTCTTTTTTCGATTAAATTAGTCTTCGTTAGTAGATGATATTTTATGAATCGCTAAATCCGCACCATTAAACTCGTCTTCTTCTGAAAGCCTTAAACCTGTTAGAGCGTTAATTGCGCCATAGACTACAAGAGCACCTAAAACCGCAATGGAAATGCCAAGAAATGTCCCTAAAACTTGAACCGCGAAGCTAACACCGCCCATTCCACCAAATCCACTTTGACCAAAAACTCCTGCAGCGATCCCGCCCCAAGCACCACATACTCCATGCAAAGGCCACACACCCAGTACGTCATCGATTTTGGTCCGGTTTTGCAGGTATGTAAACAGATACACAAACAAAACCCCGGCAACAGCACCTGTCACTAATGCACCAAGCGGATGCATTAAATCTGACCCCGCGCAAACCGCAACCAAACCGGCCAAAGGGCCATTGTGAATAAAGCCAGGGTCATTTTTACCCGCAAGTAATGAAGCTACGATACCTCCAACCATTGCCATCAACGAGTTCATCGCCACTAAGCCACTGATTCCAGAAAGAGTTTGAGCGGACATAACGTTGAAACCAAACCAACCAACACAGAGAATCCAAGCCCCAAGTGCCAAAAATGGGATATTAGATGGAGCGAAGTTCGTATGCTTTCCTGCGCGGATACGACCTCTACGCATCCCTAAAAAAGTAACGGCCACCAGCGCAATCCATCCACCAACGCCGTGCACAACGACCGAACCTGCAAAATCGTGAAAACCATAACCAAAGGTACTTTCAAACCAAGCTTGAACACCAAAGTTTCCATTCCAGATGATTCCTTCAAATAGCGGATATACTATGCCGACAGTGAAAAATGTTGCGATTAGAATCGGATAAAAACGAGCTCGCTCCGCGATACCACCAGAAACAATAGCAGGAATCGCCGCAGCGAAGGTCAGTAAAAAAAAGAACTTAACCAACTCGTAGCCATTATCTTGAGATAAGGTTTGAGCATCAGAAAAGAACGTGCCGCCATAAGCAACCCAATAACCAATAAAAAAGTAAGCAATCGCAGAAATACCAAAATCGGCAATAATTTTAACGAGTGCGTTTACTTGGTTCTTTTGGCGCACGGTTCCCACTTCAAGAAAAGCAAAACCAGCATGCATCAAAAAAACCATGATGGCACCCAATAATAGAAAAAGTGTATCGGAACTTTGTGTGAGAGTTTGTACAACGCCATGTACCTGATCAGCAGTTACACTCATTATGTTTATCTCCGTTATTTGTAGCGCACTCATCCTGTGCATCAAAGTTAAATTCATCACCAATTTGGTGAATGAAATTTACAAAGCGTCTAATACAGCAATTACCGTTCCATAATTTACTCTTCTAACAATTAGGGTTTAATTCATTGTTTTGTAAAGCCTTAAATGAAATCAAAAACTTTTATTTGTATTGATTTTATCTATTTAAATGCACCAATGTAGGGTTTATGCACCAATATAATGCGCACAACATGTACGCGTTTAATTAGTAAACTCTGACCATAAACGCAAAAAAGCCACCTCATATAGAGATGGCTCATACATTAAATTTCTAACTAAATGATAATTTATCGTGTGATCTTGCCTGCTTTTACATCTTCTAGCCAACGTCCTTCAACGAGATATGGAGGAAGCCAACCGGTTTCAATAGATAAACGATGACCTTTGTCGTACCACATACAAGCCATGCCAAGCAGAGGGAAATTAATGAACGTGCGGATGCCTATCCTGTCGGGTCCTAATTCTCGAAGATGATATTTCTCTTGGAACTGTAGATTTTTGACTAGCACTTCCTCAAAGTCATAGCCAATGTTAGTAGTTAGCGCAGCGAAGGTTTCTAGGATCCCCATCGCAATTTCCAACGCCCAGTTATCTCCTTGAGCTACCGCTGCGTCCATTGCTGCAACCAGTTTATCAGGATAGTCCGATGTGCGGTTGTGGAACGACTGAATGACGTCTACTAGCATATAAGACAGCTCACCCGCTTTGGTAGAGCTCTGTCTCATCAAAGAAATCGGAAAGTTCGCCAATATGTCCATACTAGGTTTATCACGCACAATCACCGAAGTAAAATAAGCATCCAACCATCGATTAGGGTGTAAACATCCAGTTTTCAAAATACCTTCGCCTTTCCATGTCACTTCTGGATAATCAGGTAATTTAACGCTTTGAGGTTCGCTTGGTTTAATGGCAAGTTGATGGTAAAAAGCACGCATCAATGACGCCTCATAAAGGCATAGTGTTCCGATTTGTTCAGTTTCTATTGAAGATGGAAAGCAAGTATACCACCTCACTTGTTCTGAAACGTCGTCGCTAAGAGCGACTAAGTTCTCTCTACGGATTGCTATTAGCTCTTTGCGCTCATCTAAATCTTCATTGATATACATTTGGTATTCAGCGACATCATTTGGTGTCAATTGAGGTTCCGCCTTTCTCTCTATGCTAACTTTCTTTTTATTATCAGACATCTAATCAAATCCTAACTCTACGTTAAATTCTTTTACATTAACTGAAGAAACCTCTCCAGCATCAGAAATAGCTGCAGTGGTGTGAATATATCTAACAGGAATTTTTTTTCTCAATGCTTTATTTATACTTCTGGCCGCTTTCCATTCGGTTGTATCTTTGTCCTTTTGAGCCATTAAATCAGTAATTGCAGTTGCATATTCAGTTGTCCCTTGCTGATATGCCATATTTCCGAGCTTACGGCTACCCAGCGGGCTGCTCCCCCCTTTGGCCTCAACAATGATAATTTCACCTGGTGGTGGCTCCTCCACCTCATAAACCATGTCAAAGTCGCCCGGCTTCGAGATTGAGGTTCCAATATCTTTAGGATGAAGCAACTTAGCATTAGGACGTTTACTTCGAACAAAGTCATCCGCAGCCAACTCACCGATTTTTGCAGATTGCTGATTAATCTTGGCGATTTGCGCGTTATATCCTTCTTCGTCAGTTCGAGCCTCCATAGCCTCTTGACGCTCTTTCAAACATTCATCAATTTTTGCTTTGTTTCTTTCTGTTAGCTCATAACCACTCGTATTGAGTTCAGAGTTTTCTTTATACTTAGCTTTGTTCAGCACAAGATCTTCAGTGAAGATCGTGCAACCTTCTTCCCCGCCAACTTTCTCTGAGTCAAAAACATGCGCATTGACAAACTCCTCAATCCCAACAACATACTGCACTTCGTGTCTGCTGCCATCTGAATGATTTATATAACGATAAAAAGTAATCTCGTTTTTCTCGCAATCAATATGGTCTAAATCGTATTCATATCGAATATGATTTTTACCTTTGGGTTTGCGGATTTTGACTTGCGAGCGAACGCCATCTTCTCCGACGGATGACTCTTTTGCCGCCTCTAAAATCTGATCGCAAACCTCTTGGGGAACGTTGTTTTGCGCCTGATAATCAGCCAGCATTTGCTGTAAGCGTTTTAGCCCTTCTTCACAAAGGAAACCTGTTGGGTCAATCCACTGGATAGGATTGATTGCATATTGGTAATGGTTAATGCCACCAGCAATAGATATCGGGTCTTGTTGGATAAAACGTCCTAGCTTAGGGTCGTAATACCGAGCGAGGTTGTAATGTAAGTTGGTTTCTTGGTCGAAATACTGTCCCTGAAAGCGAAGTGGATTTCTCACCTCTTCAACGTCTATAGAAGCAAATCCATGGACATCATAACTTGCACTCCAAACGATATTTCCGGCACTGTCTTTTAGTCGCTCCGGTTTACCAACCTGATCACATTCATACAAATAAATTGAGCCATTTTCTAACACAGCCAATGGGATGTAGGTTTCTGGTTGATATAAGTACCAACGAAAGCCATCGGCAGTGCGTTCTCCGAGTAAACGCTCACCTTCCCAAAGAAACTCCGTGATACCATGTTGAGTAATTTTCTTTGTTCTACGGCCTAATGCATCATATTCATAGTGACTAATACTCGAATCACCATGTACTTCTACCAGTTGATTTAATGCGTCAAACACACGTTTTTGAACCGCGCCATCGCCTTCTCGTTTAACTTGATTACCTTGTTGGTCGTATTTGTAACGAACACCTGCATAAGCTTCAATGCGGTCACTCATTACCTTAGAATCAGCCAAAGCGGGATTTCCAAAGCTATCTGATTCAAATGTTGAAGTCGAACCGGCTTCACTAACCTTTGTAACGTGCCCGAGGGTATCGTACTGATAGTGAGTTGCCCCTACAGTATTATCTAAAATTGAAGAGATTCGGTTCTGTGCATTGTATATGTATTTTTTTTCTCTACCTGACCATTGCTGCTCGACTAATCGACCGACACCGTCATAAAGCTTGCTCTCTTTGAAACTCGCAGTTTCAGTGACAGAAAGCCTCCCCATAACATCATATTGGAACTCAATTTTCGGTAATGAGTCATCGCTAAACCGGATTTCGGAAAGCCTACCATTGGTGTCGTATGAAAAGTTAAGTGACGTCTTGTCAGGTAAGGTTTGCGAAATACGCTGCCCGACTCGGTTAAACTCTTCACCGATTTCAAATTGACCTTGAATACGCTTAGTTAAATGTCCAAATGAGGAATATTGATACTGTAGAGTTTGATGACGATTAGAGGCTAAAGTCAATCTTCCACCTAACGTATAGTTAAAGTGATTCTCAACAATATTTTTTCCATTTCCCGCTTTAATATGCTGAAGAAAGCCCGCATCGTCATAGCGGTATAAAACGGTCCTATCTGCGACATCTTTTCGGATGATTCTTCCCATAGAGTCGTATTTGAATTGGCTGTGTAGCCCATCAAATCCAACGGTACCTGATAGTAAACCTTCGCTGTCGTACAAAAACTCAAACGCTAGACCATCACTTCGAACTAATTTCGTTAGGTTACGTTGTTGATCGTACTCGTAGGAAATATGGCTGCCATCAGGGAAGATTACCGCTTCTTGTTGAGCCAAAGCTCCCCATTGATAAGACGTGACACCTTCTGGTGTCTGTATCTGTGCAACACGACTAAACTCGTCATAAGCGTACTCTTCACTGTAACCGACTTGGTCTTCGTCGTTGAAATATCTTATCGATGTGCGGCGTCCGTAATCATCATAGGAAATCTGGGCAACACATCCATCGGGATACGCAATCCCATTAACTAAATCGGTAGCGCCATAACTGTAGCGAAGTAAAGTGCCATCTACTTCATGAGCGACTAATCTTTGTTGTTTATCCCACCACCAACGGCTCTTCTTACCATCTTCAGACTCTCTCTTTACGACTTGACCATGTTTATCGTATTCATACTCCGTTACGCAGCCTAGAGCATCGATATCCCACACTCGTTGGCCAAGACTGTTGTAATAGGCCTTTTCAAGATCACCATCAGGAGATACCGTTTTTACAAGCTTACCTAAGCTGTCATAACCATATTGAATTTGAGCACCGGAAGAGTGCAGTTTGGAAATTAATTGGCCTTGCTGATTGTACTGGTACTGTGTTGTCGAGTTATCTGGGAATACCGCTTTCTCTTTACGCCCTAAATGATCATAGTGCCATTGCCACGTTCTTCCTGTCGGGCTCGATTTTTCAAGCAGATGACCTTGCTCATCATGAATGAAAGTCCACTCATTATCTAAAGAGTCAGAATAAGAGGACTTTGCACCCTCATAATGGAATCGATAATCATAAATACCTGAGTCACCAAAGTTTCTAATGCACTTAGCACTCGAGCCTTCTCCTGACCATTCAAAGTGATGCGTAAACCCTGTTGGTCGAACACGTTTGGCTATCAAATGTTGGTCTTGATACTCATATCGCTCAGTCAAACCCAAATCATTCGTCGCACCAACAAGATCGTCTTGCTCGTCATAGATATATGTTGTTAATACTTGTTCTGTCTTTGCGTTCAGCAATTCAACAAGGCGCCCTTGTTTATCATATTGACACTCAAGAACTGGTCGCTTGTTATGTGCAACTTCAACTAGGCGGTGGTTTCTTGAATAACGAAGTTGGAACGTCGAAAAGATTCCATTGCGGATTTGTTTTAATAGCCAAATGTCTTCTACCAACTCAAAACGATATTGATCACCACTAGAGAGAGTGACAATTCGTGTATTTGGGTTTAGGAAATGACAGCTTGCTCCGACATAGACTTGATAACTTGTTGAACCATGCTCAACTGGTTCAAATTCAATCTCGTCAGCAGAATCACTTACAAATTCCCATGAGGTGACGTTGTGCTTTTCATCTGTGACTTCTTTCAGTTCAAATTGAAAAGCATGTCGCCAACCGTAACCAAGACCTTGATTTCGGGAAGCTTTGGATGAGCGATACGTTCTTGACCAAACGAAGCCATTGGGAAGCTCTACATCATTGAGTGTTAATATTTCTTCGCCCGTTACTAGAGAAACCGGATCTCCCGCTTTTTCATGACATTCGCTGCCCGTCTGTAAAGGCTTTGCAGAGGCTGAATTCTTAGCTTGGGTTTTAGAAGATGTATGTGCTTTGTTCTGCTTAGACTTTGCTTTTACTTGCTTAGGTACCGGTGTTGGTTCACTGGATATTGTCGCGTTTTTCTTTATTTTAGGGAAACTAGCGACATAAAGAGAACCATTCACAAGTGCTTTTGCAAATACAGGCGCATAAAGCTCTGGTGTCAGTTCTTCATCCGGTACGTTTGGGGGAAACTGACCAAGTAGATGATACAACTCTTCAATACGGCTTGAGCTAAGCGGTACGAAGTCATCTAGAAACGCCTTCGCACTCTGTTCTGAGTCAAACTTTTTGTGTTCACCTTTTGGGACTGGCTGACTGGAAAAATGAAAGCTTTGACCAAGGCAGTTGGTGAGAGGGATAACAAATTGAGGAATCATAGTTGTAACGAGTGTGTCCTTTCCTATTGCCTACCACTGACTTCACAAGTTTGCTTTGTTTTCATCTAGCAGGTACTGAGAATACAAAGCAAACGCGTGAAAGCCGGATTCCTTTTCAGAATTCGACTATTCCTTGACTTGAATGCACTAAGGCGAATTTGATGCTCTTTAAAAAAGAATTGCTGAGCGTCGCGTACTCTAGCGGCTAAAAATGCCTTGAGTAAATGAACAATAGTGTGAGTGAGACTGAGGTCTCAGCGATTTGCCTTTTAGAGAGCAATTTCTTTTGTTAATTTGATTCGCTCCCCAGATAACAAAATTCACCAAGAAAATTCACAATAGTCGCGTGACTGAGATACCGTGTCTCACACAAGAGAAGTTGACTCAAACTATAGAACGTTATGCTCATGTCCAGCGTGTCACGACAAGCTTCTGGCTTTCCATTACATAATCGAAGCAATAAAAAAGCCGCCCTAAATAAGGCGGCTTTTGATGTTGTTAAGGTTCAATTATAGGTTTGGACCTGTAGAGGGAGTATGAGGTTGATTGTTACGCAGTTGCTGCATGCCTTGGAACATACGGATGAACCAGACAAGAATAGCTAACGCAGCGAATACCATTCCGACCCAAGGGATGAAGTAAGCGATGTCTTCGATCAACGTACTTTTCACCCAATAGTCACTCACCCCGACTAGCACACCGTTAGAGGTCGCTACAGTGACAATCAGCACCACAAAAAACGTCAGGTAGAGAAAGAAAGTACGAATCAGACCGTAGTAATGAGAAATCACTACGTCGCTGTCCTCCCCCTTATCCAAACGGTAACCCGCATAGATAATTGCGATAACGCCTGAGATCAAAAACGTAAACGGGGTAAAACAACTCAGGATATACGCAATCCAAATCCCGTTATGATGTTTGTTCATTCGCTTTCGCTCCTTTCTCTGTCGTTGGTTTTGATTCTGTTTCGCCCATCGCTTCTTTAGACTTCACTTCTTCATACCAAAGGTCGTGATGCTCTTTCGCCCATGTTTCATCGACTTCACCAGTCACCATGCCTTCTAACGCACCTTCCATACCGAATAGACCGATATAGATGTGGAAAATAAAGCCACAGATCAGAATCAGGGCTGAAATGGCATGAACTAGGTTAGAAAGTTCCATATCTCGGCGAGTTTGCCCAAAGATTGGGAAATCCAAAACTAAACCACTTACAGCGACAATAGCGCCAAAGAAAATCAACAACCAGTAGATGGCTTTCTCACCACCGTTTGAGAACCCTGCCGATGGATGCGTGCCTTTGTGCTTACCAACCATGCCGCCCATTTTCATGAACCAACGAATATCTGTCATGTTTGGAATCGACTTGCGCCACCATTTCAAGAGTACAAACATCAGTAAAATGAAGAACAGTGGTCCCATGTAGTTGTGGTATTGCTTCGCCAACATGACGATAAAGCCCCAAAACTCGGTAGGAACATAAGGTTTTAAAAAGTGCTTACCGTAAACCAGCATCAAACCACTAAATGCAAGCGTTAAGAATGTAAACGCCATACTCCAGTGGAGAGCGCGATCCAAGCGAGACCAGCGCTTCATCTTTTTGCCTGTACGAGGCTTACTTAGCATCAAAGGGCCAACAAATATGTAAGCCATGATAACCATCGCGATACTGCCGAAAATCGCGACAGCACCAGCAGGAGACATCCATTTCTCTTTTAGAATGTACCAAGTCTCACCAGGTTTACTGATTAATACGCCATGTTCTGGCGATTGAGACGTGGTATAGCCCTCTTGCCCCTCTCTGACTTCGCGCCAATAGTCTGCCCCGGCGAGTTGCGTTATCTCCTGTTGAACCACTTTAGAAGATTGCTCCTCTGCTGAAGCAGGCATTGCGAAAGTCAGCAGCAATGCCGTCATCATTGACAGCATTGCTAGAGACGCACGTTTAAGAGTGTTTAACATGTGCCTCTCCTTACTTAGCTTTTCGTCGCATCGTAAGAAAGATCGTTTCCGTCTGTCCAACCTGCGTTTTTCGCGCCGCGCTCTACCACACGTTGGCGGAAAATATCAGAGACTTTCTCTGCGTCACCCGCAAGTAGTGCTTTTGTTGAACATAGCGATGCACACATCGGTAGTTTGCCTTCTGCGATACGGTTCGCACCGTATTTTTGGCGTTCTTCTTCTGAACCTGGTTCAGTGTTTGGACCGCCTGCGCAGAACGTACATTTGTCCATTTTGCCACGTTCACCGAACGCTTCTTGTTTCGGGAACTGCGGAGCGCCAAACGGACAAGCAAACAAGCAGTAACCACAGCCGATGCACAGATCTTTATTGTGAAGTACGATGCCGTCTTCTGTATGCTCGAAACAGTCAGCCGGACAAACCGCCATACAAGGCGCATCTGTACAGTGCATACAAGCAACAGAGATCGAGTTTTCACCCGGTTCACCGTCATTAAGTGTCACAACGCGACGACGTTGGATGCCCCATTCAAGCGCATCGTCGTTTTCGTTCTTACATGCAGTAACACAGCCGTTACACTCGATACAGCGTTTGGTGTCACATAGGAATTTCATTCGTGCCATTGTCAGACTCCTTACGCTTTACGAATGTTACATAGGGTTACTTTGGTTTCCTGCATCAAAGTAACAGGGTCGTAACCGTAAGTGGTTGCCGTGTTGGCAGCTTCACCAACAACATAAGGTTGCGTGCCTTCTGGGTATTTAGGACGTAGGTCTTCACCTTCGAACTTACCGCCAAAGTGGAACGGAATGAACGCCAAGCCAGGTTTCACACGACGTGTTACCATCGCTTTCACCTTGATTCGTCCCTTCTCTGCACCTTCAACCCAAACATCATCACCATCTCTAAAGCCAAGATCGTTCGCGTCTTTCGGGTTTACTTCAACAAACATTTCTTGTTGAAGCTCGGCAAGCCAAGGGTTTGAACGCGTCTCCTCACCACCACCTTCATATTCAACCAGACGGCCTGAAGTCAGAACGATTGGGTACTCGCCCGACTTGTCTTGCTCTTGAATTGATTTATACAACGTAGGAACACGGAAGATTGCATCTTTGTCGTCCCAAGTTGGGTAATCCGTTACAAGGTCACGACGTGGTGTGTACAGTGGTTCACGATGCAGTGGTACGCGGTCTGGGAACGTCCAAACAATCGCACGCGCTTTCGCGTTACCAAATGGGATACAACCGTGCTTGATCGCGACACGCTGAATACCGCCAGAAAGGTCAGTCTTCCAGTTTTTACCCTCTGCTGCCGCTTTCTCTTCAGCCGTTAGATCGTCCCACCAACCAAGTTGTTTCAACAACTTGTCAGTGAATTCTGGGTAACCGTCTTTGATTTCACAGCCTTTCGAGTAGCTGTCTTCTGCAAGAAGGCTCTTGCCTTCGAATTCCACACCAAAGCGCGTACGGAAGTTACCGCCACCTTCTGCAACCGTCTTAGACGTATCGTACAGAATGTGTGTGCCTGGGTGTTTCATTTCCGGTGTACCCCAACATGGCCAAGGTAGACCGTAGGTTTCACCGTTGACAGGGCCACCTTCCGCTTCCAATGTGGTTTTGTGGAACGTATGCCAGTTTTGTTGGTGCGCTTTCAAACGCTCTGGGCTTTGGCCTGTGTAACCAATCGTCCACATGCCTTTGTTGAATTCACGCGTTAGGTCTTCAATCACCGGCTGGTTGTTTTCAACACGGATGTTTTTGAACAGAAGATCTGAATAGCCCAGTTTCTTCGAAAGCAGGTACATGATTTCATGGTCTGGTTTTGATTCGAACAAAGGTTCAATCACCTGATCACGCCATTGTAGAGAGCGGTTAGAAGCGGTAACACTGCCGTATGTTTCAAACTGCGTTGTTGCAGGAAGCAGGTAAACGCCGTCGGTACGGTCGTTCATTACCGCAGCAACAGTTGGGTATGGGTCCACAATCACCATCATGTCCAACTTCTGCATCGCTTTTTTCATCTCAACACCACGTGTTTGAGAGTTCACTGCGTGACCCCAGTAGAACATTGCACGGATGTTTTCGCGTTGACGAATGTTGTCTTTGTTTTCCAGTACGCCATCCACCCAACGAGATACAGGAATACCTGCACTGTTCATTGGTTTTTGACCACCGTAAGCGTTGTCATCGAAACGACCTTTAATCCATTCGTAATCGATTTCCCACACTTTTGACCAGTGACGCCAAGCACCTTCAGAAAGGCCGTAGTAGCCCGGTAGCGTGTCAGAAAGTACGCCTAGGTCGGTCGCGCCTTGTACGTTATCGTGACCACGGAAGATGTTTGCACCGCCGCCTGATTTACCAATGTTACCAAGCGCTAGCTCAAGCACACAGTAAGCACGTGTGTTGTTGTTACCAGTAGTATGCTGAGTACCACCCATACACCAAACAATACAGCCCGGGCGATTTTCAGAAAGCAGTTTTGCTGTTTGGTAAACGTCTTCTTCGCTTACGCCTGTTACACGCTCAACTTCTACTGGCGTCCACTTCGCTACTTCAGCACGGATTTCATCCATACCGAATACACGTTGACGGATGAACTCTTTATCTTCCCATTGGTTTTCGAAGATGTGCCACAACACACCCCAAATGAATGCTACGTCAGAACCAGGACGAAGTGAGACATAGTGATCCGATTTTGCTGCCGTACGTGTACGACGAGGATCCGCTACGACGATCTTACAGTTGTTCTTCTCTTTCGCGATCAGAATGTGCTGCATCGCTACTGGGTGTGCTTCAGCTGGGTTTGAACCAATGAACAGCATCGACTTACAGTTGTGCATGTCATTGAAAGAGTTGGTCATCGCACCGTAACCCCAAGTGTTCGCTACACCCGCCACGGTTGTTGAGTGACAAATACGCGCTTGGTGGTCAACGTTGTTAGTGCCCCAAAGTGATGCCATTTTGCGGAACAAGTACGCTTGTTCGTTGCTGTGCTTTGCGCTTCCCAAGAAGTAAACCGAATCAGGGCCAGACTCTTTGCGGATATCCATCACCTTGTTACCGATTTCTTCGATCGCTTGATCCCAAGAAAGCTTTTTCCACTTACCGTTTTCAAGCTTCATTGGGTATTTAAGACGGCGCTCACCGTGGCCATGTTCACGCAGTGCTGCGCCTTTTGCACAGTGACCACCGGCGTTAAATGGGTGGTCGAATGCAGGCTCTTGACCCGTCCAAACACCATTTTGAACTTCTGCGTAAATACCACAACCCACTGAACAGTGAGAACAGATAGTACGTTTTACTTCTGTTTTCGCTTCTGGATCGACTGATTTTGCTTGCGCCTTTTTCATCATTCCCGGTGCGAATAGACTAGCACCAACCACTGCGCCACCAGCGGCAAGCGAAGTGTTTTTCATGAATGCACGACGAGATACGCCAAGCTGGTTCGTTTCTTTGCTCACACTGTCGGAGCGTTTGACAAGTTTCATCCGTTATCTCCTAAAGTGTGTCGTAGTAATCGCGAATGTGTTGAGTTTCACGATACCCTTTTTTCTTCACGTCTTTTTCAGAAGGCTCAACCGTTTCTGAAGCAACGGCCACTTTCGTGGTTCCCGCAACAACAGCACCAGCAACGGCAGCGGTTGTGAAGCCTTTTAGGAGATCCCTACGGCTTGTGTTTATTTCTTTATTATCTTTCATCATTGCTTCCTTACCTTACGGTAGATCTTTGGAGACTCATGCCTCTCTATCGATATGACCAAGTACTGCTCGATTACTCGTAATCAGTGACGTTTTTCACATCAATTTTTAATTTGCTCTTACTGCTTTTGGTGTTCACGCTAAAGCGCACTTGCTCTAACGTTAAAAACGCATCGCAAAGCTGTGCAGCTGGCTTGTAGAAGTTCACGCTTTCTGCGTTCTCTAGTTGGCGCGTAAAAGATTGGAACCAAGGCGCGATGTGTTTGTTAAACACCGCTTGTTGAAGTTCTTCCTCTTTACCCGTCAGCATTGCCATCACTTCGCACAGTGCAGAAATATGGTCTTCAGGCTCTTTCACGTTCTCTTCCCGTTCGATGCCTAAAAGTTCCAAATCGCGACGAATTTCCGCTAACGGTTTTTCCATCATCGAGCCCGTACGATGCCAAGATCCGAATGGCACAACTTCACCACGTCCAATGCCAATAAACAGATCTTGATATTCTTCTTCTAACGCTTCTCGCTGCGCTTCGTTCGCGGCTTCTTGCAGTGCGAGCCAAGCTTTTTGCATCGCGCTCTCAGACGGTTCAATTTCTAGCGATTTCAAGAACGCCAGCATTTCCTCACTTGGCGCACTACGAAAAAGCGCGGATAGAACGAGATAAATGTCCGTTCTCAGTGTTTGTTCTTGTTGTGTATCCACTGCGAGCTCCTAGTATTTCAATTGATTCATTGGATCTGCAGCCATCGATTCAAACATGTCGATCACACGACAGTCCTCACACATGGCGATGCGATTAATGGCAGCTTCATCAGAGAAATGAGAATGGCCACGAAGCTTGTTTTGCAGCATGTCGATCATCGATTGCGGAGCAAAAGGCTTGTGACAGCGAATGCACTCGGCTGCCTTTTCTTCATGAATCACAACCGCTTTCTGGCGTTCTTCTTTCACCCAGTTCATACGAGGAGTAAGCGTCAGCACTTTCTCTGGACACGCTTTCTCGCACAGCCCACATTGAATGCAGTCTTGCTCGACGAATTTAAGCGACGGAGATTGGCCGTCCGTATGCAATGCACGTGTTGGACACACCGCCACACAGCTCATGCACAACGTACAATCTTTACTTTCACAAGAAACCGTACCGTAAGGTGCGTTCGCTGGCAGTTCAACAATGTTCTCAACTGGAATACGTGATGCTGACAACGCATCCAACGCCGTAAATAGACGCTGACGTTTGTTGCCTTGCAAGTCTCCTAATGCCAAATCAAAAGACTCGGTACAAAGTGTCGGAGCACCTTCACGTAATGACTCTAGATACAAAATGTCGATGGTTTCTTTGGCGATACCAAGTTGGTCGAGCAGCTCTTGAGCAATACCTACTTCGCTATTAAGTACACGAATAATGGTTTGAGGCATAAAACGCGAAGCCGCAAATAGCACCTGAGTGGCACCGTTCACAAGCGCGGCGAACCAAGTATCTATACCAACCGAAGGCAGTTCTTCCACCACAATTGGAATCACATTATCTGGCAGTGCTTTTAGTGCCATCACGTTGTAACTCTCGTGGCGAGAACTACAAATCAATACGATAGGATCTAAACCACCCGCTTGCTCATAGTTGGCTAGCGTACGTTCAATAAACTTTTGCGTATCTTCTGGGTTTGGCAATGCGTAATGAATAGCTTCTGTCGGACACGCTGTAGCACAAGTACCCACGCCTTGACATAGGTATGGGTTGATCTCGATGCGATGGCCCGTTTTGTCGCTGCCTTCACTCGATAGTGCCCCTGCCGGACAAGCATCCACACAACGTTCGCAACCTTTTACGCCACGAGAGCTGTGTGCACATAGATCGGTATCTAAACGGAAGAATTTCGGTTTATCGAACGTCCCCATCAAGGTTGGAATTTCTTCCAACGCTTCAGCCAGTTTCGGATAGCCACGACCAACTGGGTAGTAGCCCGGTACTGGTACTTCTTCCGACATGCAGCTGTTTAGGCAAAGATCGAGTACGATATCGAAACAATCGCTATTGATCGCGACCTTGGCAAGATTGTTGGTCGAACCATGATTTTCAATCAGAACTTCAAACGTACCTAAGAACCCTGAAACCTGAACCGAATTAGCGTAGTAAAGCTCGGGATTTGTTCCCTTTTCGCCATCGGTAGAAAGCAGCGTTAGGCTGTTCATTTGCGACAATTGCGCTGCCGCACTTTCGATGATTGCCGTTGGACCCACAATCAAAGTATTACCACCGCTTTCATAGCTTACGGTTGGTGGAATAAGATTGGTCAACTCTACGGTATTTTCGAAAGCGTACAGCCTCGCTTTACCGTTATTGGAAGTTGCTTGTTCTAATAATTGTTTCAGCATTGCTCAATTCCATTTATGAACATGGATAGTCTTTTCCATCTCTTAGTGTAGTTAGCGCCGGAGATTCTGCTGATTAACTTATCAATGAGCATTCTTATTCCGCCATCTATAGGCGATGAATACTACGCAGTGCGTCCGTACTAACTTCAACCAGATTGGTATTGAGCAACAAATAGCAAATGTCATGCCAATAAAATATCAATTAAAATTCAATCAGTTAGACATTTTACCGACAAATAGTAGGGATAAAAAAACCGATTGAGACATTTTGTCCCAGCCGGTTCATTGAGTGTTTAGTCAAAATGTACCTATTCTTTGTGTGGTATATTTTGTCTCACCTCGTTAGGCGGTGATTCCTCAGCAAAAGTATCACTTTCACCAGATACTGTATTTATATACAGTTCATTTTCATCTTGGGTAATTCCGGCACTTTTTTCGGCATTTGGTTCTGCTTCTTCAACCACTTCAGATGCGATATCGTCAGCGTTAAGTTCAGATCCTTGCGCCGTTTCAGCGTCTGGTTCTTCTTCCACTTTTTCTTTAACCCAATCACGCAGCGTCTCTGCGACGTCTTTAGAAAGTGACTTTAAGTTACTGTAATCGTCATCGTAATCGTCTAGGCCATCACGCACGTTAAATTCTTCGGACAAGAACATTTTGCGCAGCGCGGCTTTCTTAACGCTTTCTGAAGCTTCAGAAACCAGCAGTTGCGCCACAGACATTTCTTCGGGCTTTTCAGTCTCTACATTCGCGGTAATGTCTGGAGCCTGACTAACCTCATTGACGTTCAAAGCGTCTGAGCTTTCGTCAGCGTTTGAAAGCGCTGTGACACAATCTTCGGATTGCTCCGTCTCTGCTATCGGCGTGATCTCTTCATCATGTTGGGAAGATTCTTCTAACTTACGTTTCGACCAACGGCTTAAAAAACTAGTTGCCATTTGCTCTGCCCGCTCCTTTGCGTTTCTTACGTCTTACTTCTAACAACTCACCGTGGCGACCGATAAAGGCTTCCATCCAAGCCTGAACGGCTAACGGCATATCGTTGGATAGTACAAGGTTGTCGCCATCCATATATTGCGCCGCGACAGATTGTGAAGCCGTTAGTAGCTGTATCGCTGGTTTTTCACCAGACTCGACGTTATCCATCACTAAAAAAAGTTTAGGTTGCTGAGAGCTTAAGTTAAAGCGGTAGTCTGTACGCTCGTCTTTGTGCAATTGCAACAGACAAACATCTGGAGTCTGTTCAGTCGGATTTAGCGCAAATCCCGTCAACTGCCATTGGGTTGTCACCCAAATCCCTGTACTGATCTCATGCTCAACAAGCTCTACGCCAATTGGCCATGCGTCTTCAGTCTTCTCGTAATTGTTCTCGAAATCTTTCTTATCCGACATAACTCACCCAGTTTTTCTATGTTGGTCTGAAAACTCACAGGACATTTTGACCTTGGCTTTCAACCATTTCATCGCTACAAAGCAATAACCGCGCCAAATCAATCCTATACGCAGCGCTATACTCAAGTACCAAAGTAGTTGAAACTCAAATTTATTGATGTGTCATTACTGCGATATCGCAGTTTTAATGCATTGTTGACATAAAACCTCGCAATTTTTATGGGAACCGCTATTTTGGAACGAGATTTGCTTTGCTAACCACTTAGCAAGCTAAATGCGTAGCAACCTAACGCTCTTAATCACTAGGACACGACTGTGCTGAAACCAAATATTATTAAAACCAGTGAAAATCCCCTGCAAACCATTGAAGTCGATGTGTACGACGAGTACGGCGAAAAGCTCACGAAGCAAATTGCTTGCGAACGTCCTCTTACGGTCATGCTGAACTGGAAAGAAGTGGTCACGCTCATGACGCTAGGTTCGCGTCCAGAAGCGCTGGTACTGGGTTATTTAAAAAACCAAAGCTTCCTGTCTGATCCAGCAGCGATTGAATCCGTCATTATTGACTGGGAAACGCATTCCGCAGCGGTGATTACTAAAGAAAATACCGAACATTTAGAAGGCGCTCTGAAAAAGAAAACCGTCACATCTGGCTGTGGTCAAGGCACCATGTATGGCAACGTGATGAAACAACTTGAGAACTACCAAGTGCCTCAAGTTCCGCTTAAGCAATCAGAAATCTACTCCGCACTAGAAGCGTTGACTCATTACAACGACACCTACAAAAAAGCGGGCGCGGTGCATGGCTGTGCGGTTTGCAAAGGCAATGAGGTATTGTCATTTGTGGAAGATGTCGGCCGTCACAACGCAGTGGATACTCTTGCAGGTGAGATGTGGCTCAAAGAAGAGACAGGTGAAGATAAAATTTTCTACACAACAGGTCGCCTTACATCAGAGATGGTGATTAAAGTAGCTCAAATGGGCATTCCTGTTCTACTTTCTCGCTCTGGCGTTACTCAAATGGGGTTAGATCTAGCGAAGCAATTTGGCATTACGACCATTGCGCGTGCGAAAGGTTTGCGATTCCAAGTATTTACCGGAGCGGACAAGATTGAGTTTGATGTGAAAGGCGAAAGCGCATCTCGTTAACGAGAACACATTACAAAACCGCCGATTAGTGTAAACTTATAACGATTGGGATAAGTAAATCATCACGTTATGAAGGCTTAACTAAGCGATGTAAGCCAGAAATAGCAACGTTTGTTGTAGCAATAACAACACTTGTTTTAATTGATGCTAACTACAGCTCATTCACAAAGGATGTGAACTATGGACAATGACCAACTGTGGAATTTTTTGCTCACGCCCAGTGGCATTATGCTCTCAATGATCATTACATTTGGTGTCGTCGGCATATATGCGTATCTAACCGGTCAGTTTAAGGATTAAGACCAATTAAAAAAGCCTCGCTAAATAGCGAGGCTTTTACTTTTCAAGCGCTGTATGAGTAATTATGCGTCAACGCCACGAGATTTCAAGAACTCAGAGTAAGTACCTTTGAAGTCTGAAATCTTGCCATCGCGAATTTCGATAATACGTGTTGCTAGCGAGTCTACGAACACACGGTCGTGAGATACGAAGAACAACGTGCCTTTGTATTGCTCAAGCGCAGTGTTCAAAGATTCGATCGATTCCATATCCATGTGGTTGGTTGGTTCGTCCATTAGCAACATGTTTGGCTTGTGCATCATCAGCTTGCCAAGCAGCATACGACCTTGTTCACCACCAGACAGTACTTTTACTGACTTCTTAATGTCGTCTTGGCCAAACAGCATACGACCTAGGAAACCACGAACTACTTGCTCGTCGTCGCCCTCTTGACGCCATTGACCCATCCAATCCGTTAGATTCATGTCTTCTGCAAACTCATGCGCGTGGTCTTGCGCGTAGTAACCGATGTTTGCATTTTCAGACCATTTGAACTCACCCGCACGAGGTTCAAGTACACCAGCAAGCGTGTTTAGAAGAGTTGTTTTACCCACACCGTTCTCACCGATGATCGCAACGCGCTCACCCACTTCAAAAATTGCATTGAAGTCTGAGAACAAGTCCTCTTCAAAACCTTGGCTTAGGTTTTCAACAATCAGAGCGTTACGGAACAGTTCTTTCGACTGTTCGAAACGAATGAATGGGTTTTGACGGCTAGACGCTTTAACTTCATCCAATTTGATCTTGTCAATTTGCTTAGCGCGAGACGTAGCTTGTTTTGCTTTCGATGCGTTTGCAGAGAAACGCGCAACGAAAGTTTGTAGCTCAGCGATTTGAGCTTTCTTCTTCGCGTTGTCGCTAAGTAGACGTTCGCGAGCTTGAGAAGCCGCGGTCATGTACTCATCGTAGTTACCAGGGTAAACACGTAGTTCACCGTAATCCAAGTCAGCCATGTGCGTACATACTGAGTTTAGGAAGTGACGGTCGTGCGAGATGATGATCATCGTGCAGTTACGCGCGTTTAGCGTGTCTTCCAACCAACGGATCGTATCCATGTCCAAGTTGTTGGTTGGTTCGTCAAGTAGCATGATGTCTGGGTCAGCAAACAGGATTTGCGCTAGAAGCACACGCAGTTTCCAACCTGGAGCCACTTCGCTCATCAAACCGAAGTGTTGTTCCATTGGAATACCTACAGCAAGAAGCAACTCGCCCGCTTTTGCTTCAGCCATGTAGCCGTCCATTTCCGCGAATTGAACTTCAAGGTCAGCCACTTTCATGCCGTCTTCTTCGCTCATTTCTGGCAAAGAGTAAATACGGTCACGCTCTTGCTTCACTTCCCAAAGCTCTTTGTGACCCATGATTACCGTGTCGATAACCGTGAATTCTTCGTACGCGAACTGATCCTGGTTTAGCTTTGCAACACGCTCGTTTGGATCGTAGCTTACGTTACCGCCTGTTGGCTCAAGCTCACCGCTTAAGATCTTCATAAAGGTTGATTTACCACAACCGTTAGCCCCGATTAAGCCGTAGCGGTTACCTTCGCCAAACTTAACTGAGATGTTTTCAAATAACGGCTTAGCGCCAAATTGTTGAGTGATATTCGCTGTGGAGATCAAAACCTTTACCTTAGCAATTTAAGTGTATTGAGAAAAAACCGGGCAACGGTACTGCTTCAAGCTACATACTTCAAGTTTTGTTTTTATTAATTAATGGGAAATATGTTTCGTTACCTGTGTTTTTCTGTACGAAAAGGCGAAAAATCCATGTCATTTGTCGTACTTGAAGTGGCAACGAAGGATAAGATGAGTAGATAAGAAAAAGGCCAGTTTTCACTGACCTTTTAGATGGAACTGGCGTAGGTTTACGTTACGCGATGTTCGTCACTTCCAGCAGTAGCTCGGCTTTCTTTGGTAAATAGATGCTGAATGTACTTCCTTTCCCCCATTCAGACTCTGCTTTTAACTCACCACCCGTTTGGCTGAGAATACTTTGGGAGACCGATAGCCCTAGCCCTGTGCCGTCGCGTTTCGTCGTGTAAAACGGTGAGAAAATTCGATTTAAGTTTTCTGGTTTGATACCACAACCATCGTCGATAACATGAATCGCTGCGCCCTTTATTTCACCTTCTTCAATCCAATCTTCACTCATTACGATCAGTTTTCCTTTGCCGTTCATCGCATGAATGGCGTTCATTTGCAGGTTAACCAAAATTTGTAGCAAGTGATGGCGATTAATTTCAACTGGCGTATGCGCTTGTAAATCGGTAACAAATTCGACGTCGCGCTTCTTAGTACCGGTTTTGACCAATGTGATGCTCTCATCAATGATAGGGTTGACATGCTGCCAAGTGATTTCATCTTGAACACCGCCTTGGCGACTGTATTGCAATAAACTGCGAGTGATATTGCGGATACGGTCAATTTGCGCGTGAATTGCATCAATTTCTTCTTGAACTCGACTCGCATCTTCACCCAACTCAAAGTGAATCAACTCAACGTTACCAAGAATTACCGCAGTTGGATTATTGATTTCGTGTGCAATCCCGGCGGTCAGCTCACCGAGTGCCGCCAGTTTTTCATGCACTACCAATTTATCGCGGGTTTGGTTGAGTAACTGAATGTGAAGTTCGAGCTCCTCAGTTTTTTCTCGCAAGCTAGCCGTTCGCTCTTGAACTTTACACTCCAACTGCGCCGCAGCATTTTTGAGTTCGATTTTGCGGTCTTCCAAGGCGTCAAGCATATTGTCGAACTGCCTAGCCAGCTGCGCCAACTCATGATGATCATCCAGCCCCAGCGGACCAATACGTTTCTCTTTGCCAAGTTGAACGAGCTTAACGACTTTATGAATGCGCTCTATTGGTCGGAACAAATCACGCGAACCACGATAAACCATGACGCCAGAAACCAGTAATAGCATTAAGGTAATAAGGCTGATTTCGGCGATGTTGGTCATGTACGCTTTCACAAATGGCCACATCAGGTAGCCGGTATAAAGCATACCAATGACGTTATCGTACTGGTCTTTGATTGGTTGATAAGCGGTGATGTACCACGCGTCGTACACATACGCGCGGTCGACCCATTGCTGACCTTGAGAGAGCACTTGGTTATACACTTCAGCACTCACTCGCGTACCAATAGCGCGCCCTAGCCTATGGTCGCTGTCTAGAGGAACGTTGGTGCTCACACGCAAATCATCAAGAAACACGGTCAACGTACCCACAGGACGAAGGCGGTCATTATCACTGAGATAAATGAGATCGCGGATTTGATCCACCAGCACAGTACTGTTGTTGAGGAGCAAACCACCATCAAGGAAGCCGATCAAATCGTTCGCTTGGCTGTATACCGGAATAACGGTACGGCTCACCAAGCCGCGCGCTTCCATTCCACCGTCAGCCAGAATGGGCACTTCAGCTCGCTTGGCGAGTTCCGGATCGAGCTGTTCGAGCTCTTCCCGATTAAGTACATCAAAAAACGATTCGCGCTTGGTGAGATCCATAAAACGGAATTTGTTTTCCATCGAATTAACGCGTTGGAAAGAGAGAAAGTCTAGGGAGTAACGTTTTTTCTGTTCAGTAACCCACTTTTGTAGCTCGTCTTGTGGTGTCCCTTGATTGATTCGGGTTCGGAAGTCGTAGGAGTCAGCAAACGCTCGCACGTAATTGGCTTGCTTTTGTTGTAACAACGTCACGCTGTTATTTGCTACACCCAAACGCTCTGACACATCCAGCAGCGCGTTTTGCCACGTGTAATGGATAGACCAATAAATCGTAATACCGATCAGCGCTATCAACGTAAGGAAGATCGGTGCAGAGGTTAAAATCAATAAGCGATAACGCACCATGGTTTTAAAACGGTGCGTCCATTTCGACAATCCTTTGTGCTGCTGCCAGTTAGTCGGCATATCCCTCATCCTCAGAATCCCATTCTTTGTACTTGCGTTCTAACGTCTTGCGTGCAACGCCTAAGTCGCGCGCTGCTGCCGATTTATTGCCCTCATGCAAATTAACAACTTGTTTGATATGCGCTTTCTCGACTTCTTTTAAAGTCCAATTGTTTGGGTAGCCTTCGCCAGTAAATTCTTTGCCTTCTCTAAAAGTTGGTAACTCGGCGGAGTGAGAAACGGTAATCGAAACATTAGGCAGAGAATGACCACCGTTCAGCTCTCGCCAGTAATGCGCTGGTGGCTTACCAAGCAAAATGCAGCGCTCGATGAGGTTCTTCAACTCACGAATGTTGCCCGGCCAATCGTACTCACTCATGGCTTCCATGTCTTCGTGCGCCCATTTTGGCGCAGGCATACCGAGCTCGCGCGTCAGCATGTTGCTGAAAAATGGCACTAACTCAAATAAGTCGGTTTTGCGCTCTCGCAGCGGACACACTTCAATTTTCAGAACGTTTAAACGGTAATACAGGTCACTGCGGAAATTGCCTTGGTTGACCTCTTCTTGCAGATTACGGTTGGTTGCCGCCACGATACGGACATCAATGCTGATCTCTCTTTCTGAACCGACAGGACGAATTGTACGCTGCTCTAACACACGCAATAATGATGCCTGCATGGAAAGCGGCATTTCTCCAATTTCATCAAGGAATAAAGTGCCGCCATTCGCTACGCGGAACAAACCTTCGCGTGACTTTTTCGCTCCAGTAAACGCACCTGATGTGTGACCAAACAACTCACTTTCAAGTAGCTCTGGCGCAATCGCCCCACAGTTGATAGGCACAAATGGGCCCGTTCGCCCACTTGCTTCGTGAATGCCTCGTGCGACCAACTCTTTGCCCGTACCTGATTCGCCTTCAACCAATACTGAGGCACGTGATGGAGCAAACTGTGTGATAAGTTGTTTGAGCTGACGCGTTTTTTCTGAACCACCAATGATCTCGGAAGTATTGTGACGCTGATAATCACGCTTCATGGCGTACTGCATGCGCTCGTTCAAACGGCGATCCATACAACGGCTGACCGCTTTTAACATCTGCTCAAGGTTGAATGGTTTGAGGATAAAGTCGGAAGCACCGAGCTGCAGCGCTCGAATGGCAATTTCTAGATCCGCATAACCCGTCATGAAAATCACATCGGCGCGTTTTTCATCATCTTCAAACGCTTCTTCCCACTCAATCCCAGAACGCCCCGGCAGATTAATATCCAGCAAAATCAAATCATAATGGCGAGAATTGCGCAGTTGTTCTGCTTCTTCGATGCTGCCAGCGGTGTCGACATGTGAGAAAAGCTTTCCCAATGCCTTTTTTAAAATGGCTTGCATGCCCAATTCATCATCAACGACCAGTACGGAAAAGGCGTTATATTGTTGGTTTGTACTAATATGGGATTGAGTAGACATATTTACCCCAGATGGATTCGGATGGGACAGAGTGTACCAAGTTTGAAACGATATACCCTACAAAAAGTGCGACATTTTGTACCAACGCAAACTTTTGTGCAAATAACTCCATGAATCCGCGCATAAATCAAACATTTTTGGCTTGTAAAATGTTGGCATCTTGTTTGCTATAAGTGGTATCAAAGTGATCTCAGGATGTTGGAGAACTTGCTATTCCAACACCCTAAAGCAACTTGTGATTTGAGCAATCAAGATCGCTCCGGAGACTTCGCTGTCACCTAGACGGATAGAAGCCAAAGAATCATTGGAAAGGAAACACATAAAAATGAAAAAAATTGCGCTAACATTGGCCGCAACGTCAATCACGCTTGTAAGCTACTCTGCATTTTCTGCTCAAGACGCTGAACACGTCCGCCTAGCAACTACAACCAGTACTTACCACTCAGGCTTGCTTGACTACCTACTTCCACAATTTGAAAAAGACACTGGCTACAAAGTCGATGTTATTGCTGCAGGTACTGGTAAAGCGCTAAAAATGGGCGAAAACGGTGACGTAGATTTGGTGATGACTCACGCACCAAAAGCCGAAGGCACATTCGTTGAGAAAGGCTACGGCGTTCTACCTCGTAAGCTGATGTACAACGACTTTGTGATTGTTGGCCCTAAAGCAGACCCAGCAAAAATCAAAGATGACGAAAGCGTGTTAGATGTGTTCAAAGAGATCGCGAACAAAAACGCAACGTTCATCTCTCGCGGCGATGATTCTGGTACGCACAAAAAAGAAATGGGCTTTTGGGCTCAAACTAAAATCGAACCAAACTTTGGTGGCTACCGTAGCGTAGGTCAAGGTATGGGCCCAACGCTGAACATGGCGTCTGAAATGCAAGGCTACACAATGTCAGACCGCGGTACATGGTTGGCTTACCAAAACAAGTTGGATCTAGAAATTCTGTTCCAAGGCGATGAAAAACTGTTTAACCCGTACCAAGTTATTCTTGTTAACCCTGAGCGTTACCCAACAATCAACTACCAAGGCGCGAAAGCTTTCAGTGATTGGTTGGTGAACCCTCGCGGTCAGGAACTTATCAATGGTTTCCGCCTGAACGGTAAACAACTGTTTGTTGCGAATGCTGAGAACAAATAACGCAATATGAATCTTGCTGATACAACACTGGAAGCGCTTCGCTTACTGGTGAATTTTGATGCAGACCTATGGGAGATCGTTGCGGTCTCCTTTAGTGTTTCTATCACGGCAATATCCTTAGTGGTATTGCCGGCTATTTTGATGTCCTTTGTACTGGCGTATACCGACTTTCGCGGCAAATGGTTTTTGCTGTCGATCGTGAATACGCTGCAAGCGGTTCCTACCGTCGTGATTGGCCTTTTACTGTATATGTTGCTATCACGCGCTGGCCCTTGGGGAGACTGGCAAATGCTGTTCACTCAGAAGGCGATGATCTTCGGCCAAATGGTGATCTGCTTCCCTGTTTTGGTATCGATGATGCATGGTGCATTGCAATCTAGCGACCGTCGCGCAGTGGAAACCGCCATCACCCTAGGCGTCTCCATTCCGCGCGTGGCCGCTACGATGATTTGGGAAACCCGCTTTCCTCTACTCGCAGCTATCATTGCAGGGTTCTCACGTATCGTAACCGAGGTGGGCTGCTCAATGATGGTAGGCGGAAACATTATGGGCGTGACGCGCAATATTCCGACCGCTATCGCAATGGAAAGCAGCAAAGGTGCTTTTGCGCAAGGAGTTGCATTAGGAATTGTATTACTATCTTTAGCGTTGGCACTAAACTTCTTCTTATCAAGCATGAGAGGCAAAGGCTACCTCAGAACATAGAACATGAAGCAAACAAACGACTCACCATTAACCCCATGTAGAGGCGCATTATGACTATAAAAATCACCGCCGAGCAGTTATCCATGCGCTTTAAAGAGCGTGTGCTTTTTCACATCCCTGAGTTAGCCATCGGCCCAAATGATGCCATTTATCTCAAGGGTGACAATGGTGTGGGCAAAACTACCCTACTCAAAATCCTTGCTGGCTTGCTAAAACCTTCTACTGGCGATGTTGTTGCACCAAAAGATACGTGGCTGAAAAGACTGACGCGCCGCAACGGCCGTGTCGATGTGATTTATCTCCATCAATCTCCTTACCTTTTTGACGGCACTGTTTATGAGAACGTAGTCTATGGAGTGAAATATCAACAAGACACTCCAAAAGATAAGCGAGCTCAAGTTATTCACGCACTACGCATGGTAGGTTTAGAAACATTAGCGGACGAACATATCTCCGTGTTGTCCGGCGGTGAAAAACAGCGTGTTGCCATGGCAAGAGCTTGGATTTTAAAACCGTCGATTTTATTGATGGACGAGCCAAGTGCGTCTTTAGACCAAGAGTCCATTGAACGATTGGTGGTGATGGCGAAAGATCTTTTGGATCGTGGTTCCAGTATCGTGGTGACAAGCCATCAAACCAACGCACTGACCGACTTATGTAAAAAACAGTGGTGGATTAAAGACAAGACTTTGATAGAGTCTCCTCTGTTGTATGTCATACCAAAAGAAACATCCCAAGAGAATGCATATGCTTCAACCAACACAAACTAGTTGGGTCATTTTGGCTGGTGGCCAAGCCAGCCGTATGGGTGGAAAAGATAAAGGTCTGATTGAATTAAATCAGAAGCCACTCATCGAACACGTTATTGAACGTTTATCTCCACAAACACCACGCATTTTAATTAATGCCAACCGAAACCAAGATGCGTACAGCAAATTTGGTTTCGTGTTTAGTGATCAATTCAAAGATTTCCCTGGACCTATGGGCGGTATTCACGCGGGTTTGATGCATGCTGAAACTGACTGGGTCGGATTTGTACCTTGCGATAGCCCTCAAATTAACAGCGACCTTGTCGAGCGTTTCTGCCAGGCAGTCAAAGAAGACAGCGATATTTTGGTCGCTCATGATGGTAACCATCAGCAACCTGTTTTCACGCTCTACCACAAACGCGTACTGCCAAAACTCACCGCATTTTTAGAACGTGGCGACCGCAAAATCATTCTGCTCTACAAAGAGTGCAACACCAGTTACGTTGACTTTAGCGACTCACCAAACTGTTTCGTCAACTTGAACACTCCGGAAGAACTGGCGCAATTTGGACAATTAGAATCATGAAACACACGCTAAACATTCCTATTCTTGGTTTTGCAGCTTATTCAGGCACAGGCAAAACCACGCTACTTGAAGCCCTATTGCCAAAGCTGACTGAAGCAGGTTTACGCATTGGCATGCTAAAACATGCGCACCACAACTTCGATGTCGATAAGCCGGGTAAAGACAGCTACCGTTTACGCAAAGCCGGCGCGTCTCAAATGCTGATTGCTTCTCGCAACCGTTTTGCGTTAATGACAGAAACGCCAGAAGCCGAAGCAGAGTTTGAATACCTCTTAACACGTTTTGATGAAGACAAACTCGATGTAGTTTTGGTCGAAGGCTGTAAAAACATCGCGTTTCCTAAAATTGAATTGCACCGTGAAGAAGTGGGTAAACCTTGGCTTTACCCTCACGATGACAACATCATTGCTATCGCTTCCGACAGTGCGGAGTTAGATTCTGAGCTCCCTCAAATGAACATCAATGATTTAGATGCCATCGCTCAATTTGTTCTTCAATACGTTCAAGATGCAAAAGCACCAAAATCTAAAGAGAAAGACGCCGCATGTTGCGACACTCTTTCTCCGGCTTTCCTTTCAGTGGTTCAAGGCCAAGAAAAAATCCTTTCTTTGGTGAACACGGTTTCGGAAATAGAAGCATGCAAGATTGAAAACGCCTATGGCCGCGTTCTCGCGGAACATATCATTTCACCAGTAAACGTGCCGCAGTACACCAACTCCGCGATGGACGGTTATGCCATCCGCAGTGATGATGTTGACCGCGATAGCTACCAAATCGTCGCAGAAGTGATGGCGGGCCATGCTTACGATCAGCCTCTGGAAGCCGGCCAAGCGGTGAAGATCATGACTGGCGCACCAACACCACTTAACGGCGACACAGTGGTCATGCGTGAGCAAGCCTCTCAAGAAGGTGACAAGGTCACCTTTAACGGTGCGAATATCAAAGCAGGCCAAAACGTTCGTCAAGCAGGTGAAGATCTCGCTATCGGCAGTGACGTCTTTACCGCAGGCACTCGCCTAGCCTCTCCAGAAATGGGCATGATCGCTTCGCTTGGTTTTGGTGAAGCGAATGTGTTCCGCAAATTGAAAGTTGCCGTGTTCTCCACCGGTGACGAAGTACAAGCGCCGGGAACAGAGCAAAAAGCGAATTCTATCTACGATTCCAACCGTTTTACCATCATGGGCATGCTTGAAAAGCTCGGCTGCGAGATCTTGGATTTCGGTATTCTGGAAGACAACGAACAGTTAATGATTGAAGCGTTGGAAAACGCATCGGCGCAAGCGGACGTGGTTATGACTTCTGGTGGCGTATCTGTTGGTGATGCGGATTACATCAAACTTGCCTTGGATAAACTTGGTCAAATCGATTTTTGGCGAATCAACATGCGTCCGGGACGTCCACTAGCGTTTGGTCAAATCAACAACAAGCCGTTCTTTGGTCTGCCGGGCAACCCTGTTGCCGTGATGGTCTCTTTCATTAACTTTGTCGAGCCTGCACTGCGTAAGATGCAAGGCGAACAAGGCTGGAAGCCTCTGAAAGTGAAGGCCATCGCGACTGAGAATCTTCGCTCTCGACAAGGTCGTACCGAGTTTAGTCGAGGAATCTATGAACTGGATGACACTGGCCGTTTAACCGTTCGTACAACAGGCAAGCAAGGCTCTGGCATTTTGCGCTCAATGAGTGAGGCGAACTGTTTGATCGAAATCTCCCCAGCTATTGATACAGTAAAAGCGGGAGAAAGCGTGACAATTATCCCACTTCAAGGCAGAATCTAGCCCAAACTAGAAATTCAAAGGTCAGCGAGTCTGGCCTTTTTGTTTAATACAGAAACCTTTTCAGAGAGACAGCTATGGCTCGCACCATTCTTTACACTTACAAAGACCAAGACAAAGAACTGACGTTCTCATACCAGCAGCACCGCAACATTCAAGAAGCGGTTGCAGAAGCAGAAGGTATCGATATCACTGAGTTCCTAAAGATGGAGCAACAAATCGAAGCAGTGTCTGACACTAAAGCAGTGCGCAACTACCGCGACAACTACTTCAGAAAATTAGGCTTTAGCAAAATTACCCTAGCTCAAAAAGAAAACCTAGGCGTAGGTAAAAAGAATAAATAAGCTTAGCTACAAACAGAAAACTCGCGATTCGTCGCGAGTTTTTTTATACATGCTATTTTTGTTCGTGCTCTATACCCGAGCATACCGAAATTACTTAGGTATATGAGTTACTTCGATATATAAGTAAAAAGCCCCGTTTTACCTTGATGGTCTAAACGGGGCTTTAAATTTCTTCTTACTTTATATCGAGTAAGGTTTCAGTCACTACTTGATGTTTAGGAACGCAGCGCCACGTACACCACCTGAATCACCGTGTTTTGCTTTGATGATCTTCGGACACTTCGCGACAGAAAGCAGGTACTTAGGAATACGTTTTGGCATCTCTTCGTAAATCAATTCGAAGTTGGAAAGACCACCACCCAGCACAACAACATGTGGGTCAGTCGCTGTAAAGATGTTTGCAAAACAGATAGCCAGCAACTCCATAAAACGCTCAACGTGCTCAACAGCTTTCGCCTCACCTTCTGCGTGCGCTTTAATGATGTCGATCGCTTTCTTCTCTTCACCGTAGTAATGGGCATAAAGAAGTTCGAAGCCTCGGCCAGAAAGGTAACTGTCTAAACAACCTTTCTTGTCACAACCACAGCCCAATAGAGGTGCGTTTTCGCCTAAGTGGAACCAAGCATCGATAGGTAAACGAGTATGGCCCACCTCACCTGCTACGTGGTTACGACCAGAGAAAACTTTACCATCGTAGATAAAACCGCCACCAAAACCAGTACCTAGGATCAAACCAAGTACAGAAGGCTCATCTTGAAGCTCTTCGTCCCATGCTTCTGATAGCGCAAAACAGTTCGCATCGTTTTCAATCTTTACGCTGCGACCGATTTTCGCTTCAAGATCCGCGCGCAGTGGTTTGCCTTTCGCCGCAGGAACGTTAACCGTTAATACCGTTGCATCGTCTGCGTCTTCCATACCTGGTAGGCCAAGACCAATGGTGCCTTCGCAACCAAACTCTGCATCGTATTTGTTAACCAATTCCGCAATGGTATCAACCAGCAGCTCGTAGTTGTCTGTTGGTGTAGGTACACGTTCCGTCGCTACACGCTCAAGCTTCTCGTTAAATGCACCAAATTCAATTTTAGTGCCGCCGACATCAAAGCCGTAATACATGTATTTCTCTCCTAAAAAATGCTTAAACGACTCCCAAAATGGCTGGAGTCAAAAGTATAAACTAGTGGCATTATCCATATCTGTACGCCTGCAAACCGTGACCGAATGCAGATTTATCCCCTCGCTGAAGTCAGTTGAACAACATGCCATCAACAAAAGTTCATTCCTTAGAGTCAGCTCTCGGTTTTCACCCACTCTTTGAAACGTTTCAAATGCGGTCGATTAGGATCGTTTTTGACTCGGGTCTTGGTTAGCATGTAGGTTTCTCTAAAGGCTTCAAACCACAATTGAAGGCATTCCGATGCTTTGTTCTCACCGGCTTGTTTCAAAACTAAAGTCGCGACTTCAGCTGTCGAAAGATGCTGCTCGTTCTCAGAACGGCGCATGATGTATTCAGATAAACACTCCGGCTCGATAGATAAGACTGGTAGAGACTGTAAAAACTCAGAGCGACGGAAGATTTTTCGCGCCTCACGCCAACTACCATCGATAAAAATCAACAACCACTTTTTGCTATTACCATCAGTGCGATGTAAGTGCTCAGCGTGTAATCCATCTAGCAATCGCTCAGGTTGATCAACGTAATCGGCAGGAAAGACTATGACAGGCTGGTAGTCATCGTTGGACAAAAGATCAAGCATCTCTTGTGAAGGTTCAGTGCGATTCCATTGATACACGTAAGTCTCTTTCACCGTATCAGCAATCAAACGGCCTGTATTGCTTGGCTTAAACACTTCGTTCTCAGACACAATCAGCATGCACGCAACATTGCTATCGATATCAGGTTGTAATTCACATAAACAATGCTGCTCTGAAACCTGACAGAATGGGCAGCGCTGAACTTTGCATCCACGAGCATTGAAAGGCTTCGTTGAGATGGATTGACGATACTGATATAAACGATGGAAAGCGTGGATTCTCATGAAGGAAATGCCAAATAAAAACAAGAGCGCGATTCTACTGGTATAACCGCTCGCTCACAAGGCGGCAGCGTTATTACTCTAAAGACCAAACATTGAAAGAATCTCACGTTAGTTAAGGTCTATTGCGACAAATGCGTAGAAGAAGGAAAGATCAGTGACTGAAAACACGTTTACCGACCCATCTTGGTTGCGACTTAGCTGTTTTATTGGCGTATTGTTGCTGTGTACTCTTTGGGAAAACAAGCTCCCAAGAAAGACACTCACCGTCAAACGTTACTTTCGCTGGTTAAACAACCTCTCTTTGGTCGCCCTAAATAGCGCGATCATTGCATTAGTGATGCCTATCGCTGCGTTTCAAGCTGCGGCCATTGCTCATGATCAGCAATGGGGACTATTCAATCTTCTGTCCCTGCCCGGTTGGTTAAATGTGTTGCTTGCTGTGATTGTTCTCGATCTCATCATCTATGTTCAGCACTTGGTTTTTCATCGCGTTAAACCGCTATGGAAAATTCATCGTATGCACCATGCCGATTTGGATATCGATGTCACAACTGGCGCGCGTTTTCATCCAATTGAAATCATCATCTCGATGGTTGTCAAAATCGCCTCGGTATTCATTCTTGGCGTTTCACCTCTCGCGATTGTGGTGTTTGAGATCATTCTAAATGCGAGTGCGATGTTCAATCACAGTAACGCAAAACTTGCGTTATCTATCGATAAGAAACTGCGAAAAGTCATTGTGACACCAGACATGCACCGCGTGCACCATTCGGTGATTGTGAAGGAAACCCATTCGAACTTTGGTTTTTTCCTTTCCGTTTGGGATAGATGGTTTGGAACGTATCGTGCACAACCAGCGCTTGGACATAACGATGTCGTGATTGGCGTGCCTGAGATCAGGGAAACGAGCGAGCAAAGATTGGATAAGCTGCTGACACAGCCTTTTCGCTATCGCGAAGGCAAGGGCAAGGGCAAGAACGATGATTAAAAGACAAACGTAGATGGAGTAACCAACAAAAACAAATCACAGAGTTCATTGTAGAGTTTTGGAGACCCCATCCACCGAAAAGACTTGCCGAATTAACTTTCGACTAATTGGCGTTTTTTATTTAACTGCGTAATGCCAACAACCAAGCCTATGACTCCAAAAACAGCACAAACTAACGCGCTAGTGTTGATGTGTTGCTGCGTTTCGAAGGAGCTGTACACAAAAGCGAGACTGAAGAAAATGGTGCCAAAACTCAAACCTGTTAACGCACTAAAACCGGCAAAACTCGCCAAGTCTTTAAAATCGTTCATAACGAATCCCTGTTGATAATCCTTAAATGTGTGAGTAGATAAAGTTAACGAAATATCTGACGCGATTGCTGGTGCTTTCGCGCATTCCAAAGCCAGATGGAAACGCCTAACGAAAAGCCCAAGAACAGCGTTTTCATTTGCAGAGCCACATTGTTGTCCAATATTTCTAATGTATAGTGAGCGTGTGAACTAAAAATAACGTTTGTCATCAAAATCAATAGCATCAACACCAAGCCCACTCTGCGATGTTTCACTAATAAGTACACCGCTAACAAATCTAAAAGACCTAATGCGCTCCAATAAATGTTTAGCCAACGCGGAGCAAAATCGTAAGGCAAAAAGCCATCAACGATGTTGTCATACAGGTGAACCACGCCACCTATCGTCATAAAAAGGCATAAGAGAAACACTACGAATTTATCCATTATCGTTTCCTTATCTGAAAGAATGCGCAAAGCATATAGAAGTCAATTAAACATTTGTAATCTCATAGCCATTTTTGAGATCGACAGTGCCTTTAAACCGTACACGAGGCGTGCGAAAGAAGAGTAACGACTGCTTTTCCTTATCTATTCACTTCTGATAGAAGCATAGTGTTTGCTTTGGCACTTCGCTCAAATCCGCTAGTTTTCCCTCGAGATTAGGTGAGAAAGGTTGTCGGGCTCGCGATGATAAAGATATGTCACACTCAACACTCTTTCTCTATTTCAGACACAAAAACAAACTTTTTCGACGGCGGAAAGATACAATCGTCCGAACATCTAAAGCCTCTTAACCAGAATCCGTCGTCGAGATCCCGTAGATACAAACCACGTGGATAAGCTTTGTCATTTGAAAGCGGGGCAGACACCACAGTAAGGTACTCTCCCTTCGCCAATTCAATCTCGTGTAAACAGAGGTATGGCGCAACAGCTAAAGGGCAAGGTGATATATTTTGTGTCGACGCCGCTTCAATCATTTCTCCAAGGGTCGCACCAAAATAAAGCCCGAAGTCAAACGGTGTTTTTATCGTTAAAAAGAACGATTGAATGTCATCTGAGCACTCGACTTTGTCATCATCGAATAGTTGTTGGGCGAAGGCATTCAATTGAACACCTTTTTTACTCAGGTGCTTTAACAAGTTCTTCTTTGTTAAACCTCCAACTTGCAACCTCACTTACACCACCCCTTGGTCTATCAGTTTTCGAACTTTTTCCAGTGCGTGCTGAAAAACAGTATGCGCCTGTGAGGAAATATCGCTCCCTATATCGTGCCAAAAAAACGCAAAATCATGTCCGCCATCGTCTTTCGTATGAAACGTCCATGAATCCTCTAGGTCTGCACACTCACACAAAACAAAATGCCATGCTTGATTTTGAAAGCCACTGTCCCATGAACATAAATACCTAGCGGAGATAACGTGCGTAATCCCAGATTCTTCAGCCAGCTCCCGTTTTGCAGCCGTGATGTAACTTTCATCAAACGTCTCAACCGTTCCCTTGACTAACTGAATACCCGCTAAGGGATGCTGAAAAAGTAGGATCTCTTGGTTTTGCTTACGCAGAACAACGGGGCAAACTTTATCGATCATAAAACCACTCCTCGTTGTCTAAACAGAAAACTTTGGCTTGCTCTGGATATAAAGGAATCGTATGAAGTTGATCTAAACGCACCCACTTTAAATGATACTGGTTAACGTCTGATTGTCTGGTTTGTTCCGGCCCCACCCCCAGTTTCACTTTTGAGTTCCCTACATAAGAAAGAAAATAGGTTTCTAAGCGACCTTGGTTTTCGATCTCAAAAACCTTTTGGACTCGATTGAGTTCCAATGAGGTTTCTTCCAGCGCTTCTCTTTTCGCAGCTTCAACAGGCTGCTCTCCAACCTCAACACTACCGCCGGGGAAAACCCAATAGTGTCTATCGTTTTGAAAACGCTGGATAAGCAAAAGTTCTTGCTGATGATTAACCAGTATAAGGCTGGCTCTTTGTAATAGTTGCATGATTCATTCCTTTGAATTCGGACAACATTCTAGCCATCTTGTTTTACCGACATAGCATTAACACCACGTATTGATAACTCAGCCCTTAAGAAATGAGCAAGATGCGATATAACTCACTTCTGCTATTTGAATAGCAATGAGAAGGTGCGTAGAAGCAACAAAAAAGCAGAACCGAAGTTCTGCTTATAGAAGATGAAAACATGTCACTTATGCGGACTGATGCAGCTCGTATTTATGCAACATCGCTTGTTGATGCCCTGCAATTTCTGCCACTTGTTCAGAGCTTTCAACCATGGATTCAAGTTGTAGCTTTGTACGCTCTCCAAGCTCGGAAATATTATTGATGGATTGAGACACGTCCGCCGTCGCTCGTTCTTGCTCTTCCGTGGCAACAGAGATCTGCTCAACACGCTCTTGAATGTGCTTAACCGCGAGGTTGATGTCAGAGAATGTCGATTTCACCTCATTGCTGGAATGCAGCGCATGGGTCATTTCTTCTCGCGAATCGTTTACCGCTTGGCGAGAACGCTCTGCCGCAGTAATAAGCTCGCTCATCATTTCACGAATATTGGTCGTTTGCTGGGAGGTATCCTTTGCCAGTTTACGGACTTCATCCGCGACAACCGCAAACCCGCGCCCTTGTTCACCTGCGCGAGCAGCTTCGATGGCCGCATTCAGCGCAAGTAAATTGGTGTTTTCCGCGATACCACTGATCATATCGACCATTTCACGAATCTGCTTAACACGCTGGTCTAGCTCTAACATTGATTGTTCATTCATATCCAAAGAGCTTTCTAACGATTCCAACCGCTTGCGGTTTTGCTCGACAACTTGGACACCTTTTTCGGTATGTCGTGTAGCAAGTAATGAATCTTCTGACGAAGCATTCGTTACTGTCGCAATTTCACGTATGGACGCCTCTAGCTGAGAAATCGTAGTCACCATGCTCGCCAACGCTTCGTTTTGCGTCGTTAGACCGTCATTGGTTTGCTCAGCTGCATCGTGGCTGATTTCTGCGGTTTGATAAAGCGTCTCACAGTTACGTGTAACCGTTTGGATAGAGTCGTGCGTTGAATCGATCACCTGATTCAATTTGCGTGCGACCTCTTTTAACTCAAAGGGGCCCATCTCATCTGCTTTGGCACGAAAATCGTGGTCAGTTAATGCGGATAAACGTACCAGCACATTCTTCAATCCTCGGTTTGTCCACGTTTTTAGCCCGAACCAAGAGACCAAAATAACCAGAGAGATAACACACGCCGCGACAAGAACCATCATGCTGACGTTGCCTATGGTGTTATTGACCGTGGTTTCGCGTTCATCAATCAAGTTCGATGCCGACTGCGAAATGCTATCCAAGAGCCTCATGGTTTCGTCAGCTAATAACGACGCTTGATGAAACTCACGCTGTTGTTGTTCGCTTTGGGCCAACTTGGCAAGAATGAGTTGCAAAATGCCCTCGTCGTCAAAGCCTGATTTCACCATCTCATAAGGCGCTGTCAAGCTGGCGTAGTCACTGACTTCAGGGTGTAGGGCTTTGAAATCTTCGTAAGCAAGGTTAATCCCCGCAATCCGATTTCGCATCTCCCGATATTCTTTCTCTGCTTTAGGTAAATCGGTATGCATCATCATTACAAGGAAAGTGCTTTCCATCGAACTCGCAGATGCAATAAAACGGTTTGCCGCGTCACTCGACTCAGGATCGTCTAGGCTTAAAAATGAGCTAATTCTGTTCATCTCTGGGCCGATGGAACTCAGTCCATAGCGAAAACCACCAACACTATCGTCGATGCGCCCTTGCATCTGAATCACCGCGGATTGCTTGAGTAAAATGGAGTTTGTGATTTGGTGCAACGTCTCCACTTTATCTTTTAGCTCATTGGAAAGCTGTGGGGCGACTTCGGATGTTTTCTCGATCAGACCTTCTGTCTGTTTCGCCAGTGCTTCAATTTGCGCTTCTACAAGCGGTAACTCTTTCGCTTCCGTTACCTGCATTCCATAGTTGAGCAGTTTCACCATCTCCAACACATTTCTGGTCAGAGTCGCATTGGCCATCGCAATCGGTAATGCTTTTTGAGACAAATCTTCAAATTGTTCTCCAACCTGCCCCATTCCTTTGAAACTTGAGACAGAAAGGGCTATAACAAGTGCGATGATAGTTAAAAATGTTGCGCTGATAGTCTGAATCAGTGAAAGCGATGTGCGTGAGCGTTTGCGCGTTGCCATAATCAATTTTTATTCTTTCTTGAGGTTGAGTCGGCTTTGTCGTGAATCCGTCACACATGTGAGACAAAACCGTGATTTTCAGCCCATACTATGGATTGGTTATGACATTAATATTTCAGTTATGAGTCATACAGATGACAGGTGAGGATTTGCGTCGTATATATTTTCCTTTGATAATCAGTGCTCTACTTTCAGCTTGTTCGTCTGGCCCAGAGCCGAGTGAACAGGTTGAAGTAACTGTACCCACCAATCAGTTATTGTCGAATAACCCTGACTTGTTTCAGTTTTACAACGAGTGGCACGGCACGCCCTATCGACTTGGCGGAACGCAAAAATCTGGAATCGACTGCTCGGCTTTCGTTCAAAGAGCCTTTGTCGAAGCGTATCAACTCGCCCTACCAAGGACGACAAAGCAGCAATCCACACAAGGCGTTGAGCTGAGTTGGACGGATGCCAAACAAGGAGATTTGGTGTTTTTTAAAACTCGACGAAGCACCTACCACGTTGGAATCTACTTGGGGAACAAGCAGTTTATGCACGCATCAACGTCTAAAGGGGTAATTATTTCTAGAATCGACAACCCTTACTGGGCGTCCAAGTTTTGGCAAGTAAGAAGAGTTACCTTGTAACCCTTCTAATTGTTGGAATAGTGTTTAGCTGAATATTAGGGGGCATACTCGGCATTTGAACATTAGTCGTAAGTGGCGACTGCGGTATCAAATAGGTTTTTCACTAACGCAATGTATTCATCTAGAAAAGCAATCTGTTCGTTCGTTGCTTTCTTGCTCCACACGCCCGCTAGCACTTCACCAAGGTCTTCTACAACGGCATCTGCTTCTTTAAGCAGTTTAAAACGTACGCTTGAGTGAAGCTCAGGGTTTTGCTCAAAGATCGCCATGATGTTTGAAGCAACCATGTCAGTAACCACATCTTCGATGCTTTCGGAACCTGTATCGCCAATTTCCGTTGTGAAAATATCTAGATTAAGCGACAAATGCTCAATGAGAGCGAGATACCCATCGGTTTCTACAACCACTGTTTTTCTCCGTTTATTGCAAGCCTTCGTAGCTGAAAGCGAATTAGTTTCAATAGTAAGACATGCCGAGAAAATTTCATTAACTTATTTCATATTAATAAACATTCATGCGCTAACTGGATGTTTTTCAACCAATTAGGTTAATCGCATTCGTGCAAACAAGTTTGGTTTCGCCCATTTTCTTTTGCGCGGTATAACGCCGCATCAGCACTCTTTAACCATTGAGTATGACTTTCAAAATAAGGCTTATACTCGCAAACACCAATACTTATCGTGTAATTAATCAAAAAATCTTCTACTTTCACGATCTCTTGCTCAATTCTCTTACGTAATCGCTCAGCAAAATAGCACGCTTGCTCTTGGTTGGTATGCGGCAATAGCACAGTAAACTCTTCGCCACCGAAGCGGCCACAAATGTCACTGCTGCGCGCGGTTTTACGAAGTAAAGCAGAAGTACGACGAATTACCTCGTCACCCGTTGGGTGGCCATAGGTGTCGTTTACTTTTTTAAAGTGGTCAATATCGAAGATAACCAGAGAACATGGTCCGTCGATCACTTTGAGGTGCGCAAACTCATCTTTTAATGATTGCTCCCAAAATGCTCGATTAAACAAACCTGTTAAACCATCCTTTCTGCTGATCTCAGACAAATGCTGATTGGTTTCTCGCAAATGGATTCGGTTTCTCGCCGTTTCGGAAACATCGTTCACTTGAATCGCAATATGGCTTACTTCGCCAGAAAGTGAACGCAATGGCGTGATAACGATGTCTTGAAACATAAAGTCACAGCTGTTGGAAACCGGTGAAAAGTTGTTGAATTTAAAAAGGTATGGTCGGTTTTCCCAACTGGAGAAGGAACGAGTCTCAAGATCAGCAGAGGTCTTTAATTTCGTTTCCAACCACGTTCGTGGTAGTTCGTCGAAATGATCGAACAAGCATTGACCTAAAATATCTTGAGACAGCACACCGCTGTAAGACTGCATAAAGCTGTTCCAGACACACACGTTATATTCTGGATCAAGAACAATGAGCCCAGAATCCATGGTATCTAAAATTTGTGTGACCCAATGAAAGTCTGCTATGTCCAGCGTGATATCGGACATCAGATTAACTCCATGATTTCATAAATAATTTCTACTGATGGTTTGTCTATTAGAAATAATACTTCACACTCAAAATCGAGCGCTTCCGCCATGTAGGTATATTCGATGGTAAAGAGTTCGCCTGATTCTCCTTGTTCTTCATTGTAAGGAGTGATTGTATCGACGATGCCCGGCTGACGAAGTGAAAACTGCTTATCAAGTTGGTTCCCTAAAGAGGTTAGGAATGACGAAACCAGCAAGTTAGAGACATTTAAAATAATTTCATTATGAGGCGTAAATTCGAGCAGATACCCCAACCTTTCGCCAATTTGATTGATATCTTTCCCACGTAGGCAAACCAACGCCTCTCCGTGTATACCGCCGCCAACAAAGCGCTGCGAAACTGCTACAGAGCTATCTCGCCCAATCACGTCCACCAGCGTCATATGCAATTCACCATAGGACAATGGCCCAACATGCGGAACTGGCAACTGGATAAACTCATGCAAGTGATCAGCCATAATGGCCGCCCCTTTGCCTAGCGCAATGTTGGCAATTTCACGAAACTTGGCAAGGGATGAAAGCTCTTCTTGCCTTTGTGCAGAATTAAGCTCCATTGATGTTCGCTGTGCATAATGCAACCCAAGACGCTCGTACAGCGGGATGACTTGTTCTTCTGACAACGGCTTTGCGATAAAATCCATTGCCCCTAACTCTAGGCAGCGCTGCTTTGCTTCTTGTTGTACATCACCCGACACGATCACAATCTGAGTTGGATAATGGCTGACGGGTAAAGACTCAAGAACCTCGAAACCGTCCATAATGGGCATCGTTAAATCGAGGAACAAAACGTCAATATTTTGTTCGGCTAAGATTTTCAGCGCCTCATTCCCGTCTTGGGCTTCGATAAGGTGCAATGAGGTATCTTGTACGATGGTTCGAGCGATAAGCTTACGAGCAACCGCCGAGTCATCACATATCAGTATTTTCATGCCACCAATGGAACTAAAGTCAAAAAAATAATCATACCTGTTGTAAACAAATTGCTCCATATGTTAGGCCGACAAATCATAGGCTTATAGGAGATTTGATTCACACTTATAAAAAATAGGTGTTTTTAATCAAAGTTTTCTTACCGAAGTATGCTCAACTCCGCGCCAATCTCTTGTCGTTTATTCTAAACTATTGGTGGTCAAATAGATTCGCGAGGTTTTGTATGTGGCAAGCAATATCGCAACAACTTTCTGATACTTTACTGTTTGAATATCAGATCACCGAAAAAGTTCGACTATCCGGCGGAGACATTAGCGAAAGCTATATGATTAACGACGGTGAGCAACGCTATTTTGTCAAAATCAACGACCGAGAATTCTTGCACAAGTTTGAAGTTGAGGCCGAGAGCCTGCACTTGTTACGCGAAACTTCGACAATATTTGTCCCTGAAGTGGTATTAGTTGGTAAGACCAAAAATAACGCTTTCATTATTTTGAACTACCTTCCTACCAAACCCCTAGATGACTCTGAAAACAGCTTTAAATTTGGTCAGCAATTAGCTCAACTGCATCAATGGGGAGAACAGAAAGAGTTTGGTTTCGATACCGATAATTATCTCGGTTCCACCCTGCAGCCGAATCAATGGCACAAAAAATGGTGCATATTCTTCGCTGAGCAACGTATTGGTTGGCAACTGCAGTTATTAAAAGAGAAAGGCGTGACGCTAGTTGATATCGACGACTTTATTGACGTTGTAAAACAGCTTCTTGCGAACCATACGCCAGAACCGTCTCTTCTACATGGTGATTTATGGAATGGTAATGTCGCTCTCACCGCGTTTGGCCCGATTTGTTTCGATCCTGCATGCTATTGGGGGGACCGAGAATGCGATATCGCGATGACTGAATTGTTTGGAGGGTTCCAACCTGAGTTTTATCAAGGGTATGAATCGGTGATGCCATTGCTGCCTAACTATCATGAACGAAAAGATATCTACAACCTCTATCACATCCTCAATCATTGTAATTTGTTCGGTGGGCATTATTTGGAGCAAGCTCAGCTCACTATCAATAAAATTATTTCTTACTAATTTGGAAGGCACAAGTCACTGCTTTGTGTCAATTTTCGAGGCACATCACTCAAGCTACAGGCCCCAGATTCAAGGTTGAGTTTGGGGTCAAGTTTTGTACTTATTTCGAATCAATTAGCAACAAGTCCACCTAATATCTAAGTAACTTATCTTTAGATTGTGCCTGAGCCGTTGGCATAAATGGCGTTTACGCGATTTGTGAATGGCAAGGCAAAGTAAGTGAAAGGGCTGTACTTCCTTAAATATCGAGTTTTAAAAGCCCTGCAATACTAGGAGTTGTTGTATGAAAAATTATACTGAAAGGCATGTTAAGTGCCCGCATTGTGGGCACTCAATAGGCATAACATTGGATGCAAGTAATGGGGATCAAGAGTTTTATGATGATTGCCCGGCTTGTTGCCATGCGATTCATTTAAATATGCGCGTGGACGAACTTCAAGATAAAGTCGAGTTGTTTATTGATGACAACTACGAGTAGCTACCCTCGGTATTGTTTCAAATCCATTTAAAATAGAAAAAGGAGCCTCTTTGCTCCTTTTTCTTCATCTATATGAGGCCAAATCTGCGTTCCAGCTACAACTGTTTAGCCGCCAGTACGCGCTCAACAGTATCAACGATCGCTTGAGTTTGAGGATCGAATTCAATATTCACCTTGTCACCCACCTGTCGACTGCCAAACAAGGTTCTTTGTAAAGTTTCAGGAATCAAATGCACAGAGAAACGGTTTGCTTCAACTTCTCCAATGGTTAGCGAGCAGCCGTCGATACCGATGTAACCTTTCGCAAGAACATATTTCATCGACTCTTGTGGTAACTCAAACCAAATTGTGCGGTTGTTCGGCGTATCAATCACATCCACAATGTTTGCCATTAAGCTAATGTGACCAGACATACTGTGCCCACCGATTTCGTCACCAAATTTAGCAGCGCGCTCAATGTTAACGGCGCTTCCTTCTTCGAGAAGCCCCAAGTTGGTCAACGCAAGCGTGGCTTGCATCAAGTCAAAGCTGACTCGATTTTCATCGATGTTCGTCACAGTTAAACAGCAGCCATTGTGCGCAACAGACGCACCAATTTCTAACCCTTCGATTAACGCGCCATCGAGTTCAATGACGTGAGTTTGAAAACGCTCTTTCTTATCAATCTGAACAACCTTCGCTGTTCCTTGCACTATTCCTGTAAACATGTCTTTTACCTACTGATGCAATACAAACGTTGGCTATCCGCACAGACACTGAAGTCCCGCGGCATTTTGCCTTCTATACCTAAACAATCCTTCGAAGAAAGCCAAAATGAGAATCGCTTAGGTATAGCATATGCACATACAATTGTTTATCATTTGCGCGGAGTTTCTCCGAGGCATTTTTTCACCTTATCGTGACTAAAATCAACCATCAGATCAGTTCATCACATCTTTTGTCCTCGAGCACTCCCTTTCTTTCAATCTTATTGTTCCGCTCTGGAGTATTTTTCGTGCATCGCTATAAAGAAGAAGCATCGAGTCTAATTAAATTGGCTACCCCTGTATTGATCGCGTCTGTCGCTCAAACGGGCATGGGTTTTGTCGATACCGTAATGGCAGGTGGCGTTAGCGCAACTGACATGGCTGCGGTATCTGTCGCTTCAAGCATTTGGCTGCCATCTATTTTGTTTGGTATTGGCCTGCTTATGGCTTTGGTTCCTGTTGTGGCGCAGCTTAACGGATCTGCGCGTCGCGAAAAGATCCCATTTGAAATTCAGCAAGGTGTTGTCCTTGCGTTGTTAATCAGTATCCCGATCATTGGTGTGTTACTGCAAACACAGTTCATTCTACAATTGATGGACGTAGAAGCTGTGATGGCAGATAAAACCGTCGGCTACATTCATGCTGTGATTTTCGCTGTGCCAGCTTTTCTTCTCTTCCAAACTCTGCGCAGCTTCACTGATGGTATGTCATTAACCAAACCAGCGATGGTGATTGGATTTATTGGTTTGCTGCTGAACATCCCGCTTAACTGGATTTTCGTTTACGGTAAATTTGGCGCGCCTGAGTTGGGTGGCGTAGGCTGTGGCGTAGCAACCACCATCGTATATTGGGTTATGTTCGCGTTGCTATTGGCGTATGTGATGACGTCATCACGACTAAAAAGCATCAATGTGTTTGGCGAATACCATAAACCACAATGGAAAGCGCAAGTTCGCCTGTTTAAACTGGGTTTCCCTGTTGCAGCGGCACTGTTCTTTGAAGTGACACTGTTTGCTGTAGTGGCGCTGTTGGTATCACCACTTGGTCCAATCATCGTTGCGGCGCACCAAGTTGCGATTAACTTCTCTTCGTTGGTATTTATGTTGCCAATGAGTGTAGGTGCTGCGGTAAGTATTCGCGTTGGTCACCGTTTGGGTGAAGAAAATGTCGACGGTGCACGCGTTGCATCTCGAGTCGGTATTATGGTTGGTCTTGCTTTAGCAACGATTACAGCGATCATCACAGTATTGTCTCGTGAACTGATTGCTGAGCTTTACACCAATAACCCAGAAGTAATCACACTAGCGATGCAGTTATTGCTGTTTGCCGCCGTTTACCAATGCACTGATGCCGTTCAAGTAATCGCAGCCGGTGCACTTCGTGGCTACAAAGACATGCGCGCGATCTTCAACCGCACATTCATCGCGTATTGGATTCTTGGCCTTCCTACTGGTTACATTCTTGGTCGTACAGATTGGATTGTTGAACCAATGGGCGCACAAGGTTTCTGGCTTGGCTTTATCATTGGCCTGACCGCAGCTGCGTTAATGCTTGGTGTTCGCCTTCGTTGGATGCACCGTCAAGAGCCCGATGTACAACTTAACTTTTCTCTGCAGTAATTCTGCTCGCCATTGGTGACGGTTTACAACAGAACGTAAAAGCCAGCATTCGCTGGCTTTTTTGATCTTCATGGCAAGTTGTTAGGTATACTTTTTGACAACGTATTAATTGAGTAACACAAGCAAACAGACAAGGAAGTTCGTGAAAATCCTATTCTTCGCATTACTCGCTTTGCTCAGCGGTTGCAACGGTTGGACTAATCCAGAGCGCGCAATCTTTGAAAAGTACCATCAACGTTTGGCAAACGTACTCGACGTTCCCCCGAGAGAGCTTAACGAGGTTTCTGCTATCACGATTCCCGATAAAAGGGCTTTGTATCAAGAGCTGCCAAGATTGTCGCTAGGGTTACTAGAGAGTTACCAGCTGCGCCAATGCGGCCTGTTCAACCTGATTGCGGAAAAGAACTCCCAATTGGGCAAAGTACAAGACCCTTTCCATGACCTGGATTACCAGACCACTTTGCTCAACACGCTCAATGGTTGTTTGACTGAATACCCCTTGAGCGAAGACGAACGCACGACATTAACTCGCCTGTATGAACAAAAATGGCAGCATCTTCCCGTTCATCTTGATAACGTTCTCCTCACAAGCGAAACCATGCGCAAGCAACTCACCGCTTCAAGTTGGTTATCAGCCAAAAGCCGCAATCAAACTGCTCATGTCAGTGAAACCTTTCATGCGCTAAATGCCATGTATGAGACGCCTAAAGGGGTCATTTCGCGCTTACCCTCTTTCTCCTTCGTGCAATATCAAGAGGAAATGGAAAAGTCTCGCTTGATGGGTAAGGTTTACTTCACTTTGAACAGCACTTCTGAGTGGCTTGATGTCACCACAAAATTGCTAGAAGAAAATCAGGAGCGCATTGTGTGTGGAAAGAATCGAGACACCACACAATTTCGCTATTTGAAAAATGTTTTCCAGTCAATTTATGTTGAAGAAGTACAGCCATACCTCGCCTTTGTCGACAGTACATATCAGCAGTTGAATGATGGTGCAATACTCATTGAGCAGAGAATGGAACTTCATGGGGAAAGTTATGGCGTGATAAAAGCGCATGAGCAATTTAGAACAAAGACCCTAGAACATGTTAAGTTCTGGCAGGGTCTTTTTAAACGTTGTGGCGTGGTAGTTGGAAACTCACCTACTCCTTGAATCGTTCTCTCAAAAAGCGAGCAAATCTTGGTTTCCCCGTTTGGGTAAATCCGTTGTATCTAAACGTAATGGTAGAACCGATTTTCGGCGGATGGCGACGAACTTCATCCGTAAAACCGCTGCCGATGTAAAACTCTGTACCATCTGGCAAACGCACGAGCATTGCGCCCATCATCCCAAGCAAACGCCCCGTTCCCGGTTTGTAGCCAACCACTTGAGCTTCCGTGTCGGCGTAGCGCTTTAACTTAAGTAAGTCGCTTCCTCTGCCCGCTTGGTAACGGCTCGACACTTTACGCAGCATCACGCCTTCGCCATCGGACAAGGAAATTTTATCCAGTTGAGCAAACAAATGTTGCTCGTTTTGGATGGCTCGGTGCTCAACGTATTTGATGTGGTGTTTATCAATATCAAACACTAAATCTTGAATGTTGTAATAACGTTTTCGGTAATCTCCTGCGGAATACGGCATGTCAAACACCATAAAATCGATTTCGCGCCACGCGCTATCAATTGGTGTTTTATCAAGAACGGTTTGCTGAACAATGTGAAAATTTCCGCGTCCGGCCCAAAGCTCACCATCCAATGGATAGTTTGGGAGTGACTCAGTGAACCACTCGGGCGCATAAATTCGGTTTCCGTTGCGGGTCACGAGGTGTTGACCTGTCCAGTAGGCTCGAATTCCATCGAGTTTCTCACTGTACCAATACTCAGAAACATCTATTCCATCTTGATAGGTTTCAGCAAGAGAGACGGGCGGAGCTATAGGTGTATTCGCTTGGGGCTGCGCAGATGCCATAACGGCAAGGGCAATCAATGTCATTTTTAATGGCATGGGGGAACCTTGTACAAAAAAGCATCTTTATTGAAACGTAACTCCACCGATTTACCTATTTGTCAGTGTTAATTATTCGACTCAGAACAATCAACATAAGTAATGGTTTGCAAGGTAAATCATAAAGTTTAGACAGGTATTGCATTTGTTTTTTCAGCTCACGTTAATGGCACGGTTATAAAGCCAAACTCTCCTCTTCAATTTTCAATCTGCATCTAAATCATCGTTCATTTTTGATTCTCAAATTGAGAACTGGGCGTTTCTCAATTTGAACATCACACTGCAATCACTTTAATTAATTGAAATTATTGAATTTAAATTTTGGCACACTCCCTGCTCTACGAGATTAGGAAAGAACCTAAATGGAGATAGGATCATGGAACTACGCAAACTTGAAATCACCCAAGACAAACTAGCGATTGAGATTTTTGGTGACTTGGATGCAAACGGCTGTCGTCAAGCCCAACATCACATTGATGAAGTAATTCACAACAATCATCACAAAGAAGTCGAAATCAACCTCCAGCACGTCCAATTTCTTGATTCCTCAGGGATTGGTGCCATTGTTTACTTATATAAGCGCCTAGTTGAACGTGAACGAAGCATGAGTATTGAAAACGTATCAGGTCAGCCATTAGAAATCATGAGCTTGCTACGTATCAACCATGCCATTCCCGTCAACTCAAAAGGACACTAAAAATACCGGTTTAAACGGAGGTTGGCATGGTAAATCTAATACGACGAAGTGTAGTTAGCGGTCTCGTTGTCGGCATGTTTGGTTGTTCGTCATTTGATTATCCCGATCATGGTCAGGGTGGATTGGCGGAAAGCTATCAAGATATTTCGATTGAGAACTATCAGTTCTCGCCTGTGATGCCAGATGAACCATTGGGCCCAGAGCATGGATTGCGATTCGATTGGCAGTTGACCAAGCTTCATCTCGACGCTTTGATTCAAGAAGGCGCTCGTTGGTGCTTCCCTGCTGCAGTGGTGCAAGCACTCGAGAAGCAAAATCGCATTGCTCGTGAACTAGAAGGCGGTTTACTGCTTGATGCCGCCAATGACCTAGTCATCCAGCGTCGTCGATTAAACCAGCTTGAGCAGCAACTCGACTACGTACTTACGCAAACCACTTGCACGCCGCCGGACGACATCGATGCGCTAAGGAATGACTTAAACATCGTCGCCGATATTTATGCACTGCTCAACGTCGATAATCAGTTTGCCATTGATTCTGCGGAGATCAATCCGAAGTACATGGGACACTTGGCAGAAGCCGCTTATATTCTGCGCGACCACCCTGCTCTGTCTCTGGTTGTCACTGGCCATGCGGACGTCACGGGTACGCCTGAGCACAATAAAAAACTAGCACAGGAACGAGCCGAGCAAGTTAAACGATACTTAAGTGTGTTCGGAGTAACGTCAGACCGTGTACAAACCAAATCTGTTGGCGACACATTGCCTTTGTATGAGGGACAAACGCCAGCCGTGCGCCTAACCAACCGTCGTGTGAGCATCGAAGTTCTCAGCGCAAACTCTGATAGCAATGCGCCAAGTAATCACAATTTACCTAACAAAGGCAACATGCCAACGAGCGCGAGCGGTTCGATAGGAGGCGCGTTATGAGCATTTTCAAAACGTTTTTTGCCTTGTTCGCGATGTGCGTGCTCGCTTGGGTAACCCCTCTGCATGCCGCAGATAACGACACAGTAAAAGTTGGTGACTTAGTACAGATCAACCTGCCCGGCGAAGCATCGCTAAACCAAGGTTTTCAAGTGGACCGCCGCGGACGAATCAACTTACCGGAAATCGGTCCGGTGTTTGTTGCTGGTTATAACGAGCAGCAATTGCAAGATGTCATTATTGAAACGCTGAAAACCGTCTATCGAGACGTGAATAACGCTCGCGTGTTCATTAAACAGCAACAACTGCTTGTCTCCGTGCAAGGCTACGTTGTTAAGCCGGGTGAATACACGTTGCCCGCAGGTTCTAACATCCAAATGTTTGTTTACGAAGCTGGCGGACTCCGTGCTGGCGCGCAGCTCGACAAAATGATCGTCAAACGTGGCGATCAGAACATCGAGTTCGATTACAAACGCTTTTTGGATACAGGCGACAACAGACAGCTACCAAAATTGGAATCGTTAGACGTGTTATTTGTGCCTGCTTCCCCATTGGTCGGCAACATTGAGCAAGAATTCGATGCAGCCAAACTCGCCAACTCTGGTGACAGTGCCGACTCCGCTCGCGCAATCAAAGTGTTCGGTGAAGTGAACGCCCCGGGCTCATTTACTTACAAGCCAAACACCACACTTGTCGATGTGGTCATGCGCGCTGGCGGTGTTACTCGCTACGCGAGCGTTGAGCAAATTCGCGTGATTACGAACAACACACCAACTATGTTCAACTTGAAAACCTACCTAGATACAGGCGATCAAAGCTTGCTGCCTGAGATATTGCCCGGCGCAACCATCTTTGTTCCTAAGCAGGAAGAAGAGATAAAAGCTGGCGCGAACGTAGTTTATATCATGGGTGAAGTTGCGCACCCGGGAGCTTACGAAGGTAAACAAGGCGCGAGCTTTATGGACATTCTGGCAAACGCGGGGGGCCCAACTCGTTACGCAGAATCACGCCAAATACGAGTGATAAAAGCCGACGGTCAGGTAATCAAGTTCGACTTAACGGCGCATACTGAAGGGCTATCTTCCGTGGCGCCACCAAAAGTGAGCGCTGGCGACGCGATATTCGTACCAGAAAAAACCGACTTTAATGAAAAGTCATGGTTGAAAGTCGCACCAAGTCGCGCCGTTGCCGTAATGGGTGAAGTCGTTCGTCCAGGCCGAATCGAATGGTCAGATGAAATGGACCTCATTGATTTGCTGGCTCACGTTGGCGGCCCGACTCGCCGTGCCGACACCTCCAAAATTGAAGTGGCCAACAACGGTCAAATGACGAATTTCGATTTAGATCAGTACATTTTAGATGGTTCGCCAGCGTCTAACTTACCACGCGTTTCTGCCGGCACAGTCGTGCGCGTTCATGCACTGCCAGACGACCCTTCCGACAACAAATCTCAATGGGTCAGCCAAAGCTCAGACGCGTCCATTTACGTGTTTGGTCAAATCAACGCACCTGGTCGCTATCGCTTCACGGACGAAATGCACTTTCTCGATATTCTTTCGGCCGCCGACGGCCCGACGATGGATGCCGATATCCACAATATTCGCGTGACTCATCGCGGTTTAGGCTACGCAAAAGTGAGCAAACTAAATCTGTCGATGTATTTCGAAACGGGAGATGAATCTATCCTGCCAGACGTGCGCCCTGGCGACACTATTTACATTCCGGAGAAAAACAAAAACTGGCTCGACCGTTCTAAAGAATCCACCGTGCGCGTACTGGGTGAAGTACGAGATCCGGGACGCTATGTGTTCAACGACAACATGACGGTTTTAGACTTATTAGCAGAAGCTGGCGGCCCAACAAACAGCGCTTACCTTGAGAAAATTAGCATCGTCAATATGTCGTGCTGCCAAGGCCAAGCGAGAACGTTCGACCTCGTAAACTTCAGCAAAACCGCCAACATTTACGATCTGCCTGTCATTCGAGCTGGGGATACGATTTACATTCCTCATAAGGACGAAAGCTTTGCAGAAAAAGCGCGCGCTGGTTTGAGAGACATTCTTCAAATCACCACCACCATCGTGTTAATAGGAGCGCTGTAATGACCATTCCTGCGACTCATGCTGAAATCGAGCAAATCTATCTGCAAAGTGAACAAAAGGGGCACAGATCGATTTGTGTGGTGGGCTGTAAATCTGAAGAAGGCGTTACGTCTGTTGCCTCTTCTCTTGCCGAGCGCCTTATCTTGGCAGGTTACAGCACATTATATGTGGACTTGAACTTATTCAAACCCGCGTATCACACGGTGCACGAGTTTGATGATGACGCAAATGTCGGTCATTTAATTACGCGCGAAAATGCGCACCAAACGCTGGTGGGATTGCCTGCCCCGTCGTTGGCAAGCACCAAACTGGCGTATCGAGATCCAACCGCACTGAGGAAAAACATTGAGACATGGTTATCTCAGTATGATCGCATTGTCATCGACACCTCTCCGTTGCTCAGTGTGAATAAGAGTAACATTCCACCGCAAGTCATCGCGGGAGTTTGTGATGCAACGCTTCTGGTTGCTCATTACGGGTCTACGACGACAACGCAACTTGAGCAAGCCAAAAAGCTGCTTGAAGCAAGCGATGCCAATCTGATTGGCTCGGTGCTAAACATGAAACACACTCCGAGCCTAAAAGACGAGCTGATTCGCCAAGTCGAAAAGCTGCGTTTTTTACCGAAAAAATGGAAAGACAAACTGGCCCAGCAGATTAAAAAAAGTGAACTGTTTATGTTATAGGGAGCGCTTATTATGAATTCCAATACGGCACAACACATTGAACAAGAGTTGGTTGATGAGCTCATTCTCCAGCAAATGATTAAAGACACCTGCGCGGAGATCATTCCCACGTTGATTGAACACTATATCGAAGAGTCTCGTGAACGGATGCAAAAAATTGAGCGGGCGTTGGGTGAACATGACCTAGAAAAACTCGAGTTTGAAGTCCATACACTCGGCAGTTCTGCACTGGCATTAGGCAATCGCCCATTATCTCGTCAAGCCAGAAGCATCGAGAAACATTGTGTCGAAGGTAAAACCCAACAAGCATTGGAGCTGTGTGCGGCATTGCCTTTACTAGCTGAACGTTCGTTTGAAGCGCTCAACCTGCGCAAGGCTCAAGGTTTTGAGTAACAAGAAGAAAACCCGCAAAACCATATGAACCATCGCACTTATTCAAGTGCGATTTGGTCTTCATCTTTTAAAATTCATTCCGCGCTTAATCAATTAAAAAGTAAAGAATTTTCGCAATATCCCTGCCCTGTGCTAATACTTAACTATAACTTTTCTCAAATTGAGAATCTGCTAGCGACTTGAGGATGCTTATCTATTTTTTCTTTCTCATTAATCTCCAAGTGAGCTAGCAGAATCATAACAATGAATCAGATTAAGTTGGGATAGGACTATGAGACCAAGGGTGTTACTGGTAGAAGACTCTACCTCATTAGCCATACTTTATAAGCAATATGTGAAAGATGAGCCTTACGACATTTTCCATGTCGAGACAGGTCGTGATGCCATTCAATTCATTGAACGCAGCAAGCCTCAACTGATCATTTTGGATTTAAAACTTCCAGACATGTCGGGTGAAGACGTGTTGGATTGGATCAATCAAAATGATATTCCCACTTCAGTCATCATCGCCACCGCACACGGTAGCGTCGACTTAGCTGTAAACTTGATACAAAAAGGCGCTGAAGACTTCTTAGAAAAACCCATCAATGCCGACCGTCTTAAAACCTCTGTGGCACTGCATCTAAAACGAGCCAAATTGGAAGACTTGGTAGAAAACATTCAGTCTACCTTCGATCGCCACAACTATCATGGCTTCATTGGCTCAAGCCTACCGATGCAAGCGGTATACAAAACGATAGATGCCGTCGCACCAACCTCGGCCAGCGTCTTTATCGTCGGTGAAAGTGGCACGGGTAAAGAAGTGTGTGCCGAAGCCGTTCATCGCCAAAGTGATCGCAGAGACAAACCTTTCATCGCCATAAACTGTGGTGCGATACCACGAGATTTGATGGAAAGTGAGATTTTCGGTCACGTTAAAGGGGCGTTTACTGGCGCAACCACAGACAGAAAAGGCGCAGCAACATTAGCCCACGGTGGGACGCTATTTCTCGACGAGCTGTGTGAAATGGAACTGGAAATGCAGAAAAAGCTACTGCGCTTCTTACAAACGGGCACTTACACCCCACTTGGCGGCACAAAAGAGATGAAAGTCGATGTACGTATCATTTGCGCCACCAACCGAGATCCACTTACAGAAGTGGAAGAAGGACGCTTTCGCGAAGACTTGTATTACCGTGTTCACGTTGTGCCGATTGATATGCCACCTTTGAGAGAAAGAGGAAGTGACATTGTCACGTTAGCCAAGCATTTTCTCACAACTTACGCCAAAGAGGACAAGAAAAAATTCTCTAACATTGATACCGAAGCGCAGCACGTGATCAAACATTACGAATGGCCTGGTAACGTAAGGCAGCTACAAAACATCATTCGTAATATCGTGGTACTCAACAATGATGAAAAAGTCACGGTGGCTCACCTGCCCGCTCAGTTAACTCAAAAGAAAACGCAGGCAAGAACCGTAACCCCTGTACACGTCGAATCATCAAGCCCGAGCAGCAATCTCAACGGACATAATGCTCCAGCGATGCAAACACAACCCATTGAACCAGTGCAACCTGTTCAAGAGGCGCCTGCGCAACACACACAACCTACTGTCGGCGTTGAAACACCGAGTCATTCCTTATCGCCATACTTTAATGCAGACGGAAGTATCCGACCAATGTGGCAAGTCGAACGTGAAGCGATTCAAAACGCGATCGCTTATTGTGATGGTAACGTGCTCAATGCCGCTGTGATGCTGGAGCTAAGCCCTTCAACGGTCTATCGTAAAAAACAAGCGTGGGAAGCGGATGAAGTTAATCTCGAACAATCCTGATTTACCCATTGTGGGCGAAGTTTGGATTTTTGTTGATAGCCGCATTTTTGGCGGCATCGAAAGCCACATATTAGAGCTGGCAAAAGGCATTCTCGCGTTTGGGCACGCCGTGCGTATAGTGTTGCCAACGGAGTACACACCTCAAGCACAGCTTGTAGAAAAAGCGCAAGCGGCAAACATTCCCACCAGCTATTTACCGCAAATATCTGGTGTTCCTTCGAATACAATTGCGATCAAGCACCTCACCAGTGCTGTCGCGCATCACCAACCGAGTGTACTGCACACTCACGGCTACAAGGCGAGCATACTGGCTCGCACCGCCAAACTGCTCACTCGCACTTTTCCACGTTTGGTTTCAACTTATCATGCAGGTGAGTCGTCATCGGGCAAACTGTGGCTTTACGACGGGCTGGACAGATGCTCAGGCTATCTCTCGGATCACTGCTTTGCAGTAAGCAAAAGTATTCAAGATAAAGTGCTCTGCCCCTCGCAACTACTCAACAACTTTGTCGCGTTACCAAGCATGAACAACCATTATCAAGAGATCTCGTTTGTTGGTCGATTAAGCCATGAAAAAGGCGCAGATCAATTTATCGAGTTAGCGAAAGCCTGCCCTGATTATCGCTTCTCTATCTATGGCGATGGGCCTGAGCGACAAAACTTAGAGACAACCGCACCAGCGAATGTCATTTTTCATGGTCATCAAACAGACATGAACGCGGTATGGGAAAATATCAGCGTATTGATTATCTCTTCTCGCTTCGAAGGACTACCCATGGCGGCACTTGAGGCAATGGCACGCGGCATTGTGGTGATCAGTCTAAAGGTCGGACGTTTACCCGACATCATTCAATCCGGCAACAATGGTTTTATTGCCGATGATGTCCCCGCTCTCGCGCTCAATCTACAGTACTGGATGACGATGGAGAAAAGCCAACAAGAACGAATCCGTAAAAACGCACGCCAAACGATCGTAGAACAGTTCTCAACAGAGAGCGTTATTCCCGTATTGCTAACGCAATATCAAATTGAGATGGATAACTAACCCATATTGGTTCTCAAATTGAGAATTTGTCTCGCTGCCTCTTTGTTTTCATTTCCTCATCTATACATTTCAATCACTTAAACCAATAGCATATTTTGGCATCTCGGTTGCAGTAGTCAAATTAGATTAACGATAAGACCGAGGTGACATATGACTACTCCAAAACGCATTCTTTACGTTCATTATGGTGATAACTGGATTCGCGGCAGTGAAGTGGTACTACTCGATCTTATCTTGGGTATCGACCGAGACAAGTTCGAGCCAATTGTCTGGTCGAACTGCCAACCTCTGATTGAGAAATGCCAAGATCTTGGTATCAAAGCAGAGCACTCTACGTTCAATCTCGTCGGTGGCTGGTGTGCGCCGCGTTGGGACATCACGGGTTGGAATAACCTGATCAAACAAGGTTCAGCGCTCATCGAGAAGCACAATATCGACCTCGTTCATGTCAACAGCGGTGGCCCTTGCCAATGGATGTCCTTAGCCGCACGCATGAATCATGTACCTCTAGTCACGCAATTGCATTGTCACTACACGTTGCGCGATCGTTTTTCGCTTGGCTTGCACCTTTCGCCAAAATTGATCTGTGTGAGCAAAGATGTAGGCCGTGAAATTCTGCGCGATGGTTATCCAGAAGAGCAACTGCACGTAGTGCACAACGGCGTCTCTTTGGATGACTCTGAAACGCCTATCGACATCAAAGCGCGCTTGGGTATTCCTGCGAATGCATTCACCTTCCTTTCGGTTGGTTCGCTGATCAAACGCAAAGGGTTTGACCGCCTCATTCATGCTATGCGAATGCACAACTACCATCAAACCAATCCACATCTCGTGATTGTCGGCGACGGTGAAGAGCGCGAAAACTTGAAGCAATTAGTTACCGAGCTTGGTATGCAAGACCGCGTGCACTTCGTCGGAGAACAGACCAATGCAGGCGCTTGGATGTCGGGCAATGCTGACGCTTTCATTAGCGGCGCATACGAAGAGGCTTTTGGTCTAGTCGTAGGAGAAGCGGCATTAGCAAAACTGCCAATCGTAGCACCTAAAACTGGCGGTATTCCCGAATTGTTCGAGCACAACCATAGCGCCCTTCTTTATCCAAACCAGGGGATGGCGGGACTGCTGAATGCGATTCAATTGGTCATGCAAGATGCCGACTTGCGAGAAAAACTGGCTGAAAATGCCTACCTACATGCTAGCCAAAACTTGACCACGACCGCTTCCGTCAAAGCGATTGAAGCAATTTATGAAACCGAGCTGGAAAACAAAACTGTTGTACTGATGCCAATGGCGCAGTGCATGAAACCCCTTTCCCGCTGGTTGAGCATCAACTGAGGAACAGAACATGAAACGTGTATTGATGTTCGATGCGATTCCAATGCAAGGCGGCTCAAAAATCGCCAATGCCGAGCTACTCAAACAGTGCAATAAGCTCAACGTTGTTGGTTATTTGGTGACAACAAAGCCCGAGCATTGGACGCCACTTTTGGAAGACACGCCGCGTATTCAGATTCTCAACATAAAAGCGGCGCCGTTTTGCTCCACTCATGGCCTTATCTATTGGTTGATGAACGCGTTTTACCTGATTCAACTGCTCAAGATTTGCATGAAGCTGCCCAAAATAGATTGGTATTTGGGGCTTTCTTGCCCAAGCAATGACATGCCTTTGTACCTGATGAGATTGTTCAGCCGTAAGCCAGTGGTACAAATGATTCACGGACCTGTTGGCGTCTCAAGATCGTCCGGCTACTGCTTAGTAAAAGCCAGCGCTATCTACTATCTGTCAAACACTCGCGAATCCTTGATTAACGCGTTGCAAGCCTATTTAAAAACACCAAAACCTGCGACGGAAAGATATTGGAGCACATTGAACGCCTCCACATTTGTGAACGGCCTTTCTCGCGAACGCTGGCCGAAACAAGCTAATCCAATCTCCAATCGCGTGTTTTGGGCTGCGAGTTTGTTGAAATGGAAAAACGTGGATTTACTGCTGGATGCCCTAACGCTAGAAAACACCACCACCATTCAATCCACCATTTGTTACATCAAACCGAATGTACCAGGCGTTGAATATTCCACTCCGGATTTTAATACCAAAGGGGTCGATTGGTATGAATCTCCAAACAACCTCAACGATTTGCGCGCACAGTGTGGTGTTTTTGTTTCCACCAGCGTGAACGAACCTTTCGGGCTTTCCATTTTAGAAGCACTGGCGTCCGGTATGTGTGTGGTTATCCCTCACGATGATAGCTATTGGGATCGCGTATTGACTCATGGAAAGAACTGCATCAAATACACACCGAATAATGCGGCTTCTCTGCACAACGCGATTCGTCTGCTTAATGAGTCACCGTGGATGAAGGTCACAATGGGACTTGAAGCCTTAAATGTCGCACAGCTATACAGCGCGGAACGCTGCTACATGCCAATCGCTCGATATTTATGTTCAGCGCATGCGCCAACCAGTCATCACAATGCCAAAGCGCGAAACAACGTCAAAGGATATGACCATGTCTAAAGCAATGACCAACATGTCACTTTTCGCGATTGCGTTAGTGATCAACAAAAGCATCAGCTTACTCATGTTGCCTGTGCTCCCACACTTTTTGACGCCAGAGCAAATGGGCAAACTCGAGCTACTGACCACTTTTGGCGTAGTGACAACCTTGTTGGTCAGCTTTGCTTTGCACGAAGCACTCTATCGTTTTGTCGGCGTGGAGAAAGACGCACAAAAAAGAACCGTTTCTCTCAACCAACTTTATTCATTGTCGGTGCTGATCGCCGGCTCGGTGGCTGCGATTCTCCTGTTACTGATTGCGTTGCTCTCTATTCCTGAACCTTTTACGCGCATCGAATTTGCTGTTGTCACGCTTGCCATTGTTCTGGAAGGCAGCATTGCGATTGGCACGGCTTGGCTGCGCACTCAAGATGACAAAGCCAAAACGCTGCTTCAAGTGATGGTGACGACGACTCTACTGCAAGTCACGTTTATCGTCGCGGCGCTTGCGCTGCACCCGCATGTCATCTCGGTGCTGATTGGCGGTCTTATCGCTGCGGTCATGCAATTTGTTTGGTTGCACATCATCAACCGTTACACCCTTGCTCTGCCTCAGATTGCCTTAGCCAAGCAGTATTTGAATTACTGCCTACCAGTAATGCTGTCTGCACTTGTCGCGTTTTGTTTGAATGGCGCCGAGCGCTGGTTCATCGGTGCAAATGCTTCGTTGGCGACGTTAGGCATTTATGCGATTGCGGTTAAGTTCGCTGTGGGTATGTGTATTTTGGTGCAGCCATTTGGCATGTGGTGGATGCCACGACGCTTTGCGTACCTGGAAAATGGTCGAGATAGTGAAGCCGTGCGCGTTTCTCATTTAGGGATGATTTATGTTTCTGCGCTCAGCGTGGTTGTAGCGACACTAGCAATGGTCATGATCACGAACTTCTTGCCAGAAACCTACCATGAAGCGGTACTGTACACTCTGTTCTTGCTACCGATTGCGATGCTCAAGGAATGGAGCGAATTGTTAAACATCGCCATTCTTTTCAAACGCAGAACCCGATGGTTGCTTGGTATTAATGTGGTTTCTGCCTTCGTTGCGATTGGGTTGCTGTTTGGTTTGTCTTCTCTCGGTATTTTTGGCGTGTTCATTGCGTTGTACTACGCGCAGCTTTGTAAACTCGGCTTAACTTACGCGGTTGGCCAACAGTGTATGACTCTACCATTCCATTTGAGTTTGATGGTTTTACTGCAAATTATCTCAGGTGTGGCACTGTTCCTGCTTCACTCTTCACAATCGATAGGAATCGCCATCGCAATTTGCATTTTGACATGCAGCCTGCTGGCAGGGCTCGCCGTTCGTTACATGAGTAAAGAAGCCCGCAGCGCATTAAGTCAGCAATTCATTCGATGGCGCGGACAAGTGAAGAGATATTCGATATGAGCCCAACCGATGTGAGAACAAAACAATCCATTGCAGCGCTGACGATCACCGTCGTGATTGCGTTGCTTTGGATCGTGATGCCTCACCCCATTTTGATTGTGGCAGTGTGCTTTGCACCGTTGGCATTGCTATTCGTCCTCAATCAAACCTTTTGGCTCGTGACACTGTTCGTTATCTTTTCCTTTTTCCGTATCCACGAAGCGTTTCCTGCCATTTACAGCTTTAAAATTCCATTGCTTTTATCCCTTGGCGCGTTAGCTGCGCTAGCTTTTCATCTACTGCTAAGTCGTCAACTTACGGCATTCTGGCACCCTTCACTCAAGTGGCTGTGCATTTTCTGGGGCCTGGTTATCATCGGGATTGTGTTCGCCTCTAGCCGAGATATTGCCATCACGGTATTTAAAAATACGTATTGGAAAATCATTGTGATGACCTTGGCGATCACTTGGCTGATCACCAAACCACAGCAGCTCGCTCAAATGTCCAAAGCGATCATCGTCGCCGGCATGTTGATTGGGTTAGTCGCGCTTAACAACGCTGCAAACGGCATTGATTTAGTCGAAGGCACTCGCGTGTCGATTGGGCGTTCCATTGGTTCAGTGCTGGGCGACCCTAACGATTTGGCACTCGTGTTGATGTTTCCTCTCGCCTTTACCGTTAGTCAATTGATGGAAAAGCGCTCGCCAACTCTGTTACGACTCTTCGCGCTTATCACCTGCTTTATCCTGTTTTTCGCAGTGATACAAACACAAAGCCGTGGCGGTTTGTTGGGGTCGCTCTCTGTGTTTGCTTACTTCGCCTTTAAACACATCAAAAGCAAAACCTTGGTTTTGGTTCTTGGGGCGGTTGCGGCTTTAGCCTTATATGCTTTTGCTGGGATTTCGGGGCGTGAATCCGGCGGCGCAGCAGAAGATGGTATCGACGCATCAGCGATGGGTCGTTTGTACGCATGGGAAGCGGCTTTCAAAATGGCACTCCACCACCCGTTTACCGGAGTAGGACTGGATAACTTCTACTTCAACTACTATTTCTACAGCCCACATTGGGATGGCATCAACCACGCGGTGCACAGTACATGGTTTGGCGTGTTAGCGGAAACCGGATTTGTCGGGCTAGCGGTATTCATCACGCTGATCGTCTCGTTGATTCGCACCTCTTTAAAATCCATTTCGCTGCTCACACCCGATTCCGATTACGCATTGACTGTTGGCGCAAACGCGGTATTGAGCGGCCTTATCGGCACCATTGTCTCGGGTACGTTTCTTACTCAAGGCTTTACGTGGCCAATCTACATCCTTGCCGCGCTCACCGTGGTGGTTAGTCGTATCGTTCAATCTGATTGTCAAAATGAGAAATCCTAATCCTTTTATTTTGACAACAATGCAACTAGCTGTTTTTAAAGGCTTAAATCCTTGGCACGCATTGTGATTACTCCTTCTATCAGAAACCAAATCTTAAGAACTCAAGGAGAAACACATGACGGATATCGTAGTATTTGGCGAAGACTTCGGCGGCCTACCATCATCAACGCAGCACATCGTTCAGCGACTTGCCACCAACCATCGCATTCTTTGGGTTAATTCCATCGGTTTAAGACAACCAAAACCGACGAGTAAAGACATTCAACGTTTAGTGAGCAAGATTTCCCGCGTTTTCGGCGATACTGGCTCAGATAAGCCAACCATGCATTGTGATGCGGTAGACAACATTTTCACGGTAAATTTGCTGACAATACCGGCTCCCCACTCTGCTTTTTCAAGAAAAGTGGCAGCGAAGATGATGCAGCACCAACTAGAAAAACACTTAAAAGCGTTGAACTTCGACAACCCATTATTTTGGACATCCCTACCAACCGCCGCTGATGTATGTAATGCCATGAATAAACGCGGGCTGATTTACTACTGTGGAGACGATTTTGGCGCGTTAGCGGGCGTTGATCATCAAACAGTGATGGAGCATGAACGCACACTAGTTGATAACGCCGATTTTATTCTTGCTGCAAGCGACAAGCTGGCCGCTCGATTTCCGGATAATAAAACCACAACGCTGCCACACGGGGTCGATTTCAGTCTATTTTCAACGCCTGCAGAAAAGGCAAGCGACTTGCCGAACAATGGCCGTAAAATATTGGGTTTTTATGGCAGTTTGTCTGACTGGCTGGACTATCGTTTGATCGACCAAGTCGCCCAACACGCACCGGATTGGGATTTGGTTTTTATTGGACCGAATGAGTTTGCCCGCAATCCATTACCACAGCGAGACAACGTTCATTACTTGGGGCCTCGCGCGCATCATTTATTGCCAAGCTATTCCCAACACTGGGACGCAAGTTGGCTACCGTTTGTCGACAACGCACAAATCAAAGCGTGTAACCCGCTCAAACTTTTGGAGTATTTGGCAACGGGAACGCCCGTTATTAGCACACCATTTCCGGCTCTGATGCCTTACAAACACATGTTACACATCGTCGCCGACGTCGAAGACGTGTGTGCCAGCCTAAGTCACCTGCTGCCACCACCAAACGGCTCTACATCTTATGTCCAACAACAAAGCTGGGAAGCAAGAGCAGACCAAGTTGAGAAATTAGTGAGGGCACTATGAGCGATTTACGAGAAAACATCAGCGTATTACTGCATGGCGCGTGGCGACGTCGCTATATGATTGTCATTCCGATGCTTGTGCTACCTATCCTTGGTTTTGGCGTAAGCAAGCTCGTTCCAACAACGTACGTCGCACACACCAGCATGTTGATTCAAGAAACGGCAAAGATGAATCCGTTTCTGCAAGATATTGCCGTATCAACCATGCTTAAAGACCGTTTGAGTGCGTTGAGTACTTTGCTGAAAAGCCGTCACGTGCTCTACTCTGTCGCAAAAGAGCAAGGGCTGATTGACGATGACATGGGCGCGAAAGAACAAGAATTCATCATTAAAGATCTCGCTTCGCGCTTATCGGTTCAACAACTGGGTAAAGACTTTATCCAAATTCAGCTAAGAAGCGGTAAAGCGCAAGGAATGGAGTCAATGTTAACGTCGGTGAGTAACCGATTTGTTGAACAACTGTTGGCCCCAGAACGCTCGTCGATTAAGGATTCCAGCCATTTCTTGACCATCCATATCAATAAGCGAAGAGAAGAACTCGACAAAGCCGAGCACGCTTTTGCCGAGTACAAAAACACCTACTCACACGCAACTCCAGAAATGCAGGCCCAAAGCTTGACCCGCCTAGCCAGCTTAAAGCAAACCTTGGCGGAGAAAGAAGCCGAGCTGGCCGGTGTGACTCGCAGTTTGGGGAGCTTGGACCAACAGCTTTCCAAAACCAACCCCGTCATCGGTAAGATTGAAGAACAAATTATCGAGATCCGAAGCGAGCTTACTCTGCTCCGCGCCAAATACACCGAAGCGCACAGCCTAGTACAAGGAAAATTGCGCGAATTAAAACGCTTAGAGCAAGAACGCACAGTTCTGCTCAGTTCAAAACAGCCAGAGCTGAACAGTAACCAATTGTGGGACATTGCGAGTAACGCCACGGTAAGTAGCCTTGGAGAAGCGCAGCCATTGCTTGTGTCTCAACTTCATCAACTGCAAATTATGCGTAGCCGTTTTGAATCACTCACCGAAGAAACCGTCAGTTTGCAAAAGATGATTCAAGAGTTAGAAAGCAATGCCCATCGCTTTGGTAGCACCGCGACAGAAATCAACCGTTTAGCACGTGATGTCGCCGTAAAACGTGAAATGTACGACGACCTCGTCGAGCGCTACGAAATGGCGCAATTGACAGGATCGCTTGGTGTGTTTGAAGAAAACAAACGCGTGAAGATCATTGATGCGCCATTCACTCCGACAATTCCGTCTAATCTACCAAGCATTGTATTTATCATTCTAGGTTTTATCGGTGGTGCCGGCCTTGGCGTTGGTCTAGCCACCATACTTGAACTGGCAGACAACTCAGTGCGCTCTCGCCGAGCATTAGAAAAACACCTGGGCGTTCCGGTGATCACCACCTTGCCTAAAGTGACGTTCGCCAGTTAACTCTCCTACTCACCATGACGATAAAGCACTCGTTGACCCGAGTGCTTTTTCTTTGCTACGCCACGTTAATTTACCGCATGGTTTTGTCTTCTCATTAATATGAATCTCAAATTGAGAATGTTTACTTCCAGATTTGACATTCAGGCCTAACTGGTTGTTTTTATTTTAAATAAATAATGGCACGTAGCGTGCAATACGTTGTTCAGAGTAGATACACACTACTGAGGGCGTAAAGATGGAACGCAGAGAAAATAAAAACACCAAACGGAATCATAAAAAAGTGGTGTTGCATGTGGTGCAACACTTGGCACCGGGTGGATTAGAAACGCTAGTGCTGGATATGCTTCGCTTCGCAGAACCTCGTCACGATGTGTTTGTGGTGAGCTTAGAAGGCGCCAAATCCCAATCCTTAGCGAAATGGGCTAAGTTGACCGAATACAAAAGCCAGCTTCATTTTCTCAATAAACAGCCGGGGTTCAGCGTTAAAACCTTAGGCACACTTACGGCGATGATCAAAGGCATGAAGCCAGATGTTGTACACACACATCATATTGGTCCTTTGCTTTACGGTGGCATTGCCTCACGTTTGGCTGGCGTTCCTGTCATCATTCACACCGAACATGATGCCTGGCATCTGAACAATAAAAAAGCTGCGCGCTTACAGTCTGTGCTGCTAAAAACCGTTCGCCCACATGTGGTTGCCGATGCGCACTTTGTTGCCGACCAGATCACAACCAAGCTCAACTATCGCAATGTGTGCACCATTCACAACGGTATTGATTGTCAAAAGTTTCAGTGCGGTGATCGCCAAGCTAAAAGAAATCACTTTGGACTACCTGAGGATAAAACCGTAATTGGCGTAGCAGGCCGATTAGAAACCGTGAAAGGACATAAAGTGCTGATAGAGGCCTTCTCTCACCTTGAATCTCATACCCACCTTGCGATTGCAGGTGACGGTAGCCAACGCGAGCAACTTGAACATTTGGTACGCACACTCAAACTTGAGCAACGCGTCACCTTTCTCGGTTTAGTCGACGACATGCCAAGCTTCTACCAAAGCTTAGACTTGTTTTGTTTACCGTCTCTGCAAGAAGGGTTTCCGCTTTCAACACTCGAAGCGCAAGCGTGTGACATCCCTTGCGTCGCGACGGATGTTGGCGGCGTGAAAGAAACACTGTGCCCGAAAAGCAGCGCTTTGGTAGAACCTAACCGCGTATTTTCACTCGCGGAGGCTCTATCTAAACAATTGGATTCAAACATCCATTCGCCTCGTGCTTACATTCTTCAACATTTCGATATTCGTGACATGGTTGGTCGCTACACTCGTTTGGCTAAGGAGTCGACTTATGAATGATCTCATTTGGATTGCTGGTTTTGGTTTGTCTGCGTTTTTGATCATCTACCATCATGTGGGTTATCCGTTACTACTGAAATGGCTGCCACTCAAACCAAAATCTAACGACGAAGGCGAACACTTTGCAGAGCGTCATTACAAAGCCTCGGCCAGTGATAACAAACTTCCTTCCGTGACCATCATCATCCCCGCTTACAACGAAGAGCTATGGATTGCTGAGAAAATTCGCAACTTGGCGAGTTTGGACTACCCAAGGGATAAGCTGAAAGTGGTAATTGCGTGTGATGGTTGTACCGATAAAACTGCAGAAATCGCACAAGATACCATCCAAGAAGCGATTTGCTCTGATACCTTGTTTATTGTGAACGACCACTCTATCAATCGTGGAAAAGTCGCGTTGATTAATGAAGAGATGAAACACGTCACGTCCGACATCACGGCACTGAGTGATACATCTGCTCTGGTTTCTTGCGACTCTCTCCTTTTGGCAAGTCAGCATTATCAAAATGAGAAAGTGGGCGTCGTTAACGCGACATACCAAATTATGCGTACAAGCAATCAAGGCGAAGCCGCTTACTGGCAATACCAGTCTCGCGTTAAACACCAAGAATCCTTACTTGGTTCAACGATTGGTTCTCACGGCGCGTTTTACACGTTCAGGACTAAGCTGTTTGAGCCACTCGAAGCTGGCACCATCAATGACGATTTCATTCTCCCTATGAGAATCGTTTTGCGAGGCTTCACTTCGGTTTACGAACCTAAGATGCTCGCGCTCGAACTGGAACAAAGCTCAGACGACGCGGACTTCAAGCGCCGCCTACGAATCTCAGCCGGAAACATGCAGCAGCTGATGCAATTGAAAAAATTGTTGCTGCCTCGCTATCGTGGCACCGCCTTTGCATTTCTATCAGGAAAGGTTCTGCGTTTAGCAACGCCGTATTTGATGATTGTGTGCTTAGTGTGCTCATTGTTACTTGCTCAACATCCGGTGTTTCTATTGTTGCTGTTGGCGCAGGTTGGCATTTACGGCATTGCGTTAATGACTTATCTGATACCAGCCCTTAACACAGTGAAACCTTTCAAACTGATTAGCTATATCGTCATTGGCCATATCGCAAACTTTGTCGGCGGTATGAAGTACCTACTAGGCATGGAAAACGGGCGTTGGAAACGCGTCAACCAATAAGGAAAGCATCATGAAAAACTCACGTTACGACTCAAATATATGCCACGCGAAAAGAACGTTTGATGTAATGGTTGCGCTGTTAATTCTGCTAGTAACCGCGCCACTGTTTCCGTTCATTGCTCTTGCCATCAAGGTCAGCTCAAAAGGCCCAGTGATTTATCGTCAACTGCGTGTTGGTCGCTGCACACCAGAGAAGATGGATCTGTTTCAAATCATGAAGTTTCGCACGATGTACATCGATGCAGAACAACGCTCAGGTGCGGTTTGGGCAACCGAAAATGATCCACGCATTACCCCGGTCGGCCGATTTTTACGTAAGACTCGTCTCGATGAGTTACCGCAACTATTCAATGTATTGAAAGGTGAAATGTCTATGATTGGCCCTCGCCCTGAGCGACCTGCCTTTTATCAAAAGTTGGAAGATGAAATTCCATATTTTGTAGAGCGTACATACGGCGTACTGCCAGGTATTACAGGCTTGGCGCAAGTAAACCAAGGTTACGATGCTTGCATTGAAGACGTGAGAAGAAAAGTTGGTTTTGACCACAGCTATGCACTAAGCCTTGGGTCGTTTTACTCGTGGATCACGATGGATCTTTCTATCATGAGCAAAACGCTTATCGTAATGATTGATGGACGCGGCCAGTAATGCTTCGAGTCTATTTTGCTACTCTTGCCACTGGCGACGCATCTTCTCGATTGTCGCTGGTGGCACATTATGAATGCTCTGATATTCGCCCGAGCACACCATCACTTCCACCTCGATAGATTTCTTTCGGCAGTAATCTAAATACCGCTTCATTTCCCAATGTCGTACAAAGGTATTACTCGCAATCACGATTTTCCCTTTGTTCAACCATTTTCGCGTTTGTTCAAAACACCATTCGTGCGCTTGCGGAAGCAAAGACGGATTGAAGTGGTACTCGCCTTTCTCATTCTCAAAATACATGTCGGCTTCGAAATGCTTCGCATCGAAATCTTTCACCAATTGTTTCGCCAAGGTTGTTTTTCCTGAGCCAGGAAGGCCACGAATGAGAATAAGTTTAGCAAGCGACATAATGCAGTTGAGTGATGAAAAAGAAGCCCAAACTGTAACGGAATTTCTTAAAAAGAAAAGCAGAAATAAAAATGCCGAGCAATGAATGCTCGGCATTGAGTGTTAATTTATCAACATCGATTAGCGGTAAGCGGAAAGTTCGGTACGTAAACCTTTCACCAAACTCACGCACATCAACAGCAGAACAAAGGTAAATGGCAAGCCGGTCGCAACCACACCAGACTGTAGCGCTTGTAAGGCTTCTTTACCGCCAACCCAAAGCATAACAGCGGCAATTGAACCCTCGATACACGCCCAAAAGATTCGCTGTGGAACGGGAGCATCAATCTTACCGCCCGCAGTGATACTGTCGATAACCAATGAACCGGAGTCAGATGAGGTGATAAAGAACACCAAAATCAAAACAATCGACAGAATAGAAATCACTGAGCTGTATGGTAATACATCGTAAACATGAAATAGTGTCAGTGAAATATCCGTTAAACCATTCGCACCCAATTCACCAACTTTGTTCACGACCTGATCAAGCGCAATACCACCAAATACTGACATCCAAACCAATGTTACCAACGTCGGAATCACGATGACTGCGAACAAAAATTCTCGAACGGTACGGCCTTTCGATACGCGAGCGATAAACATACCCACAAACGGAGACCAAGATACCCACCACGCCCAGTAGAACACTGTCCAACCGTGCATCCACGTTTCGTCTTCACGACCATGCGGGTTACTCAACGGAATGATGTTTTGGATGTATGCCATTGTCGTGTCGACTAATGAACCCATCGCAGTATCAAAGGTAATGAACGTAATAAAAATAAGCAGAGCAAACGCAACGATCATATTGACGTTACTTAGGAGTTTGACACCACCGTCAATACCACGAACAACAGAAAGCACAGCAATAAAGGTTACAAACGCAATCACCACCATTTGTGTACCGATGCCGCCGTTTAAACCAAATACATGGTTAATACCACTGGTTGCCTGCTGAGCACCCAAACCAAGAGAAGTAGCAAGACCGAACAACGTCGAAAGTACAGCAAGGATATCAATAACGTGACCTAACCAGCCCCATGCACGGTCACCAAAAATTGGGTAAAACGCCGCGCGCAATGAAAGCGGTAAACCTTTGTTAAAGGCGAAAAAAGCAAGCGCCAACGCAACAAGGGCGTAAATACTCCAACCGTGAACACCCCAATGGAACATGGTCGCGCCCATCGCGAGTGATTTGGCATCGGCTGAATACGCTTCTGCGTTTAGCGGCGTGCCCCACCAATCCGTGAAATAGGCCGTTGGTTCAGCCACACTCCAAAAGAGAAGACCAATACCCATACCTGCAGCAAACAGCATTGATAACCATGAAACGGTTGAATGATCCGGCGTCGCCTCTTTACCGCCTAAACGAATCTTACCTAATGGCGAGAAAAGCAGAGCAACAGCGAACAATAAGAAGAAATTGGTAGACCACATAAAGAATGCATCAAACTGTTCAATAATTCCGTTTTTGATCCCGTTTAATACGTCGCGAGCGGTGACTGGCTCGACAAGAAGAAGTGAAATAAGACAGAAAACAACGAGACCAGCACTGATGCCGAATACGGGATTGTGTATATCGAATCCCCATTTTTGAACGTTGTCTTGGCCAACCTGATAGTCTGTTGTGTCGATACTATATTTTTTAAATGCATTATCCATAAATACAAATTTAACGTAATTTGAAACGCTTCTCAGGAGAGAAGAACTCCAATACCGCCCTCCATTAATTTGAACTCTAAACTTTAAAAACGATGCGAAGTTTATCACCAATCACAGATTTATGCAAAAATGACACTTTTATTGCATATTTACAGCAAATAAACGCCAAACAAGCATCTTCAACTCACAGAAATAAACTACGACATCTAACTATTTTTCAAAATTGGAATACACAGAGGAAAACCTTCAATCAACAAGGTCAAACGGTATTCAGAACAAAAGAAATGGCTTCGCACATAAGTGCGAGACCATTTTGAGGTAGGTGGAGTTTTTCGACCAACTGTGAAGGGTGAGTTGGATAAAGAGGATCTGGCAGCTTGCGGTTTACAAGAAATGGAAAGTCACGTTGCCCGTAAAACTGCTTAGGTTATCGCTGTCCCCATTGATATCCACGCCAAATGATTGGTAACTTGCACCAACAGAGATATTGTCTAACAAGAAATATTCCGCGCCGACGCCATACATGTAAGACACGCCATCATCTTTGCTGACCGAGCTTAATCCGCCATTGTAATCGACATTGAATGCATTAATGCCGCCTTTGGCATACACATGTAGCGGACCAAAATCGATGCTTGGCTTCGCCGCTAAATAGAACGAAGTGAAATCCGCATCCCCTTTGTTGCCACCGAAAGACAAGTCGACTTTACCGTGGTTGAAATAACCGACTTCGATACCGATTAATGGCAGAATCCCCGTTCCGACATGCACGCCATACGTTGTGTCGTTTTCGCCATCAATATCTGATTGACCAATTTGGCCGCCTGCATAAATCCATGAGTCAGCAAGCACTGATGTTGAACACAACGCCAAAGCCAATAACGAGAGTTTTGTTTTCATAGTTATACCTTCCTGTTCGATTCCTGAACGGAACATTACGCATACATGCGCACCTACTCGTCACTATATATTGGAAGGTATGGCGAATTTAAGATCAAAAAGTGAATAATTTATGTTCAACTTTTGTTTGTGTGATATCAATTCAGGTGAATAGTAGAATTAAGAGCAGTTAGGATTATCAATAGACAAAAAAAACACCGGCGCAATGCCGGTGTTCAGAATTTGCATCATCTTGAATGGATGATTATAGGAAGTGCAATGTCGCGTTAACAGAGAACGTACCGATGTCGTCTTTGCCCGCTGTGTAGTTCATGTAGCTAGCACCAACAGACATTGGACCAAAAATGAAGTACTCAGCGCCTACACCGTACATTAGATCGAAATCATCATCGTCTTTGCCGCCTTTTACTTTCTTATCCCACTGGTGGATACCACCTTTCGCGTAAACGTGCAGTGGGCCAAAATCGATGCTTGGCTTAAGTGCAGCGTAGTAAGAAGTCAGCTTAGTATCTTGGCCGTTTACGTTGAACTCACCGTGTTGAGTTACACCCGCTTCAATACCGATGATAGGTAGAATACCTGTACCTACGTGCACAGAGTAAGACGTATCTGTCTCGCCTTTGTAGTCCGATTGACCAACAGTTGCACCGCCGTAAATCCAAGAATCTGCCATTGCCGCAGAAGATGCGCCAAGTAGCGCCACTGCTAATAGAGTTTTTTTCATCATCTACCTTTACTCTTTATTATTCCCCACGTCTTGCAAATCAGACGTTGGTACTGCAAATACAAGGGAGGCGAACCATTGCCTCCCGAGAACTAAAAACAACACGTGACAAGTTACTAGCAATTACTGTACCAGTAACTTGTTCATCGTTTACAACAAACCACAGCGCCATTTTACTTGTTGATTAACAAGCATCAATCGCGTTTTTGATTCGTTTATCAGAAACCGGATATGGAGTGCCTAATTGTTGAGCAAAGTAGCTCACTCGAAGCTCCTCAATCATCCAGCGGATTTCTTTCACATTTTCTGGAATCACCATCCCTTTCGGGATCTTATTCAGCAACTCTTTGTAATCCTTGGTGACAGATTCCACTTTAAGCATGTGCAAACGGTCTTTGTTCGGATCGATCGGCAATTTCTCCATGCGGCGCTCAATTGCACGCATGTAGCGAAGAATATCAGGCAGACGTTTCCAGCCACATTCCGTCGCAAAGCCTTTAAAAATCAAACTTTCGATTTGCGCTTTGATGTCCGACAACGCAAATGCCATAGTGAAATCAATCTTGCCTTTCAGTTTTTTGTTGATGTTGAAAGCCGTCGTAAGAATGGTTTCTACTTGTTTGGCAATTTCTACCACGGTATCACCCAGTTCAGCGCGAACGTGTTCTTTCAACGCTTCAAACTTCTCAGGCTCCCAAACCAAACCGCCCTGCTCTTCAATAAGCTTATCGACACCACAGGCAATACAGTCATCAATCAGATCAAGCACTTTGCCGTAAGGGTTAAAGTACAGACCCAGCTTCGATTTGTTCGGCAAGTTTGCGTGCAAATATTTAATTGGGGACGGTACGTTCAACAAAATTAAGCGGCGCTGACCAGCGCGCATTGCGGTGATCTGCTCAAATTCAGTTTCGTAGAGTTTGATCTCAACGCTGTCTTTGGTATCAACAAGCGCCGGATACGCTTTTACATCGTAGCCGCCACGTTTTTGTTGATACACTTTCGGCAGTTCGCCAAAGCTCCACGTATGCAGGCCTTGTTGTTCGATATCGTCATCCGCGACTTTGGAAAGCGTTTCTTGAACTTTGTCTTTCAAGCTTTCTTTTAGTTCATGAAGGTCTTTGTTTTCCTTCAGCTTGCGATTTCGATGATCAACCGCGCGGAACGTGACTTTCAAGTGCTCAGGCACTTGTTCTAAGTTCCAATCTTCACGCAGCACTTCTACGCCCGTCATACGACGCAGTTCTTTTTCTAGCGAGTCCAGCAGTGGCGCTTCCATTGGTGTTACGCGTGCTAAAAACGCATCCGCATAGTTCGGTGCAGGCACAAAGTTCTTACGAATTGTCTTCGGTAGAGACTTAATCAAACTCACCACAAGCTCATGGCGTAAACCCGGGATCTGCCAGTCAAAACCTGCTGGTTCGACTTGGTTTAAAATCGGCAATGGCAAGTGTACGGTTACACCGTCACTATCATCACCCGGTTCAAACTGGTAACTCAACTTGAGCTTCAAACCATTCTGATGCCAGAAGTTCGGGTAATCCAAATCGGTGACATGACTAGCATCACCCTTGAACAGCATCTCTTTTTCAAAGTTCAGCAGTTCCGGGTTTTCTTTCGATGCCTTTTTCCACCATGTATCGAAATGCTTACCAGACACCACTTCGGTACCAACGCGTTGGTCATAAAAATCAAACAGCTCATCATCATCCACCAAGATGTCACGACGACGAGATTTGTGTTCAAGCTCTTCCACTTCTTGCAAAAGCTTACGGTTTTGCTTGAAGAACGCGTGTTTGGTTTCCCACTCACCTTCAACCAATGCACTACGAATGAAGATTTCGCGGCTAACGGTAGGATCGATACTGCCGTAGTTCACCAAACGTTTCGGTACGATTGGTACGCCGTAAAGCATGACTTTTTCATGCGCCATCACCGCCGCGCGTTTCTTCGACCAATGCGGTTCGCTGTAACTGCGCTTGATAAGGTGCTTGGCTAATGGCTCGATCCACTCCGGTTGAATCTTGGCGATGATACGACCCCAAAGTTTCGAGGTTTCCACCAGCTCAGCCGACATGATCCACTTAGGTTGCTTCTTGAACAGCCCCGATGCCGGGAAGATATGAAAACGAGCGTTACGCGCGCCTTGGTATTCATTCTTCTCTTGGTCTTTCATACCAATGTGCGACAACAAACCAACCAGAATCGCACTGTGTACGCCATGGTAAGACGCAGGCTCATCGTTAAGTTTGAATTCCATTTCACGCATCGACTGGTGAATCTGGAAGTACACATCTTGCCACTCACGTACGCGCAAGTAGTTCAAGTAATCTTGCTTACATTGTTTGCGGAATTGGTTGCCCGTCAACGCTTTCTGCTGCTTCTGGATGTAATCCCACAAGTTCACAAATGTCAGGAAATCCGACTCTTCATGGAAGAAACGACGATGTTTATCATCTGACGATTGTTGTTTGTCTGAAGGGCGCTCACGCGGATCTTGAATCGACAATGCCGCTGCGATGATCATCACTTCTTTTAGAGCACCATATTTTGGCGCTTCCAAAACCATACGTGCGAGACGCGGGTCGATAGGCAAGCGAGCCAGTTGGCGACCAATGCTGGTTAAGCGTTTTTTCGCGTCCTTCGCTTCGGCGTTAATCGCACCAAGCTCTTCCAACAAGCGAACACCGTCTTGGATGTTGCGTTTATCCGGCGCTTCCACAAATGGGAACGCTTGAATATCACCCAAACCCAGTGCCGTCATTTGCAAGATAACCGATGCTAGGTTAGTACGCAGGATCTCAGGATCGGTAAACTCCGGACGTGACTCAAAATCTTCCTCTGAGTACAGACGGATACAGATACCCTCTTCCACACGACCACAACGACCTTTACGTTGGTTCGCGCTCGCCTGAGAAATTGGCTCAATTGGAAGGCGCTGTACTTTAGTACGGTAACTGTAACGGCTAATACGCGCCGTACCCGGATCGATCACGTATTTGATGCCCGGAACCGTTAACGAGGTTTCGGCAACGTTGGTTGCCAGTACAATTCGACGACCAGCATGAGGTTGGAAAATCTTGTTCTGCTCACCCGCTGACAAACGCGCGTAAAGCGGCACGATTTCCGTGCTCTTCAGGTTACGTTTAGACAGTGCATCAGCGGTATCACGGATTTCACGCTCGCCGTTCATGAAGATCAGGATGTCACCTAGACCTTCATCACACAGTTCGTCGACCGCTTCGAAAATACCTTCAAGTTGGTCACGATCATTATCGTCATCACCGCTTAATGGTCTGTAACGAGTTTCTACTGGGTAAGTACGACCAGACACTTCAATAATTGGTGCGTTGTTGAAGTGTTTTGAAAAACGCTCTGGGTCGATGGTTGCCGACGTGATGATCACTTTCAAATCAGGACGACGTGGCAGCAACTCTTTCAAGTAACCCAAGATGAAATCGATGTTAAGGCTGCGCTCGTGCGCTTCATCGATAATGATGGTGTCGTATTGATTTAAGAAACGGTCATGCTGAATTTCAGCCAGCAAGATACCGTCCGTCATCAATTTGATTTGGGTGTTTTCAGAGATCTGATCGTTGAATCGAACCTTGTAACCAACAAACTCACCCAGTTTGGTTTCCATCTCTTCGGCAATACGGTTCGCAACCGAACGCGCAGCAAGACGACGAGGCTGAGTGTGGCCAATCAGACCAAACTTACCGCGACCAAGCTCAGCACAGATTTTTGGTAGCTGAGTGGTTTTACCTGAGCCGGTTTCACCCGCAACGATAACCACTTGGTTTTCTTCGATCGCTTTCGCAATGTCGTCGCGTTTTTGGCTGACTGGCAGGATTTCTGGGTATTCAATCGTTGGCTTGTAGTTGCTGCGTTGTTCTGCAACCATCATCGATTTAGCAATGTCTAATGCGATTTCATCAAACACAGCGTTACGCGCTGCGTCCTTCTTAATTTTGCTTGCACCAGAAATACGTTTACTCAAACGAAAACGGTCGCGCATCATGCACTGATTCAGTGCTTTACGCAGAGATGCCGCGCTATTCACTTGAGCCTGAGGTGTTTGAGCTTGTTTCGCTGTCGCCTTTTGCGCACCATTTGACGGTGTCGCTTGCTCTTCAGCGGGGGTCTTTTTTGGGGGCTGTGACGAAGTCAAAGCGTTTCCTATTCTTTTCATTACAAAAACTGCGCGGATTGTATCACACAAGGTCTGCAACAAGATAACCGAAAGCTCATTCAATTTTTTCGAACATGTTAAGCGAATCGCTAGGCTTTTGAACTCACTTACCTTACTTATAATGGCTCCCATAGTCGAAAGCACTTATTTAAGGAATAACCATTATGTCTCGTGTACTAGCTCTAAAATCAAGCATCCTTGGCGATTACTCTCAATCAAACAAATTGGTCGAAGACTTCATCAAAAATGTAGACCAAGACAAACTGACCGTTCGTGATTTGGCTGCAAACCCACTGCCAGTTTTGGACTTCGCCGTTGCCACTGCACTTCGCGCAACGGAAGATCTTTCACAAGAACAACAAGCGGTTGTCGACTTGTCTGATACCTTGATTGAAGAAGTAAAGGCCGCAGACACTTTGGTTATCGCTGCACCAATGTACAACTTCACCATTCCGACTCAGCTTAAAAACTGGATTGATTTGATTGCTCGTGCAGGCGTGACATTCAAATACACAGAAAACGGCGTTCAAGGTTTGATTGAAGGTAAGAAAGCGATCGTAGTAACGACGCGCGGTGGTATCCATAAAGATTCACCAACCGACAACGTAACGCCATACCTACGCACTGTACTGGGTTTTGTAGGAATCACTGATGTGGAATTTGTTTACGCAGAGGCGCTAAACATGAGTGAGGATGCGGCATCGAAAGGCATTTCAGAAGCGCAAAGCCAACTGGCCACAATGGCATAACTTCAACGACAAAAAGAATACAAACGAAAAGGGATTGGTTTACGCCAATCCCTTTTTTATCGTTTTAAGTCAAAGCTGATCATGCTGGTGTAACAGCTTTGCGCACATTGCCCACAACCTTTGCATTTGGCTGCATCAATTTTGGGTTTGGCATCGTCTTGCCATTGCAATGCATCGTAAGGACAACTGTCCTCGCAGCTACCGCAATAACCGTATAAGTTTTCGCAGCTGTTCGAGATAGTTGCAATCAAGCCGGTTGATTCTATTTGGTTGGAAAGCGCCAATGTATGACACGCCGACTTACACTCACCGCATAAATCACATGCTGAGTAGCTGATGTCTAACGCGGCCACGCCATCGACCATTTCAATGATTTGGCTTGGACATGCCGAAGCGCACTTACCGCACCCATCACAAAGCCGCGTGAACATTGATTCTTCCACCGCATACGGAGGTCTCGCTTTAACACGAGGCTCTTGAGCTTGTTCAACCGGCGCACGACGGAACGAAAACAAACGCCGCTTGCTTAGATCAACCGATTCAGACTGGCGCATCCGAGTAATCTCTCTTTGCAGGCACAACGACTTGGTATTGTTCACTCAGGGATTGAAGTAATTCTTCAGTAAGGTTCGACAGTTTTGAGTAAGGCGTGAGAGTCACCGCTTTTTTGAAGCGCTTATTGAAAAAGCCAAACCATGTCATCAAGTGTTCGCGTAGCATTTCAGCCGCCAGTTTTTGCTGTTCAGTTTCAATCAACATGCCTAACACCATCAGCATCAAGCCGATTTGATCTTCTGGTTCACATTGGTCAGATTCCAAAGAAAAACCACAACGCTGCAAAAAGTAACGATATTCAATGGTTGATTCACCAAACAACACCGCTTCTTTATCTAGATAAGCCGAACCCCAAGGTGGCGCTGGCATCTCACCAATACCGGCAAACATGCGATCGTGCTCCATTTGCAGTGCCTCTTCGCTCTCGTTTTGAAAGCTGCGCAGCATGTCATTAAGCGCTTCGATTGGTGTATCTGTATTGCTCAGCAACGTATCGAGATTTGCCACTGGGTAATCTTTAGGCTGGTAGTAAAACAGTGCACCAAACAGCTTAAGAACGATGCTGGTATCTTGTGGGTCAAGTTGAGAAATTTGCATGAAGTACCTTTGATGACTGGTGTTTTTATTCTTCGATTAAATGAAACGGAAAGAGGTGGGACGAACAGTCGCCCCCCTCTATTAACGGTTATCAGTACAAACCAGACGTAAAGTGCATGCCGTAGAACACGTTGCGACCTAGAATCTCTGCAACGAACAAGGCAACGAATGCCACGATAACCAGCAAGTTCTTCTGACGACCTTCTGCGGTAAACAACTCAACGAATACCCAAAGAGCAGCAGCAACCACAAGCAACAGCACATGACCGGCAACATAGCCAGATAGCATGGTGATTTGATCTAAGCCACTGTGAATCGCGGTTGAGATACCTGCGAAGTGAATGGTTTGCATCACTGTGAAAGCTAGGTTCAACGCAATCAAACTCACACCTGCCCACATTAGGCGACGGTTAGTTTTCTCAGCCGTCACGTCCAATACGTTGATCAGCGTGTAGCCAAACATCAGACCCGAAGTCACGACCGTGAACCAAAACGCAACCGTTGTCATTGGTGAGTACCATGTTGGTACCGTTTCGATTTGGTAAACATTTGCCATCGCGAACATGAAAATCACGCCAACCGCGATAGACAACCAGTTCACGATTTTGCGCACGCCTTCGCTGCCGATTTTTAGAATCGTTAGCAACCAGTACAAACCCGCCAGAGACAGAAAGCTTGCACCCGTTAAGATCTCGTTAGATAGCGCCGCACTACCAACACGGTTTAATGCGTTGAAGGCACGAAGTGGGCTACCTAAGTGAGTGGTTGAGAACAAGAAACCCAAACCCATTACAACCAAAATTGCGAATCGAGCGATGTTCATACGAGGTTCTGTCACGCGTGGTGGCTTACCGAATTTCTCGAACGCATTAACCGTTAAGTGCGCGCCAACCGCAGTTTGAGCAAGAACCGTAAAGGCAACTAATGGTGCTTCGTATAACATTATTTCACCTCTCTTGGATTCTGTAGGAAACCCGTGCGGTCATTGGTTGGTCGACCATTTGGATTTAGCTTCACGATCAGGTTCGGGCTAGTAATGCGAGAATCTGGCAATGGTGCCACATCCGCGTTTGAACCGTATTTCGCGCGTAGTTCATCAATTGGACCAAACTCAATCGCACGTAGTGGACAGCTATCAACACACACTGGCATTAAGCCTTCTGCGACACGTTCGTAACAACCATCACACTTAGTCATGTGACCTTTTTCTTCGCTGTATTGAGGTGCACCGTATGGGCATGCCATGTGACAAGATTTACAGCCGATACACACGCTTTCATCGACAACGACAAAGCCGTCTTCTTCACGCTTGTGCATTGCACCTGATGGACAAACCTTGGTACACGCTGGGTTAGTACAGTGGTTACAAGAGATCGATAAGTAGTACGCAAACACGTTTTGACGGAACGCGCCGTTTTCTTCTGTCCAGTTACCGCCTACGTATTCGTAAACACGACGGAAGTTACGGTCGACACCCAGATCTTTATTGTCTTTACAAGAGAGCTGACATGTTTTGCAGCCAGTACATTTACTTGAATCAATGTAAAAGCCATACTGTTTCGCTGTGCTCATTATTTAGCCCCCATTTTCTTAATTAGCGTCACTTCAACGAGGTTGGTATGGCTCGGGTTCGATTTTGCCAAAGGGCTTGGACGTTGTGTTGTTAGCACGTTGATAGAGCCCGCTTGGTCAACACCTTTTGCGTTTGGTGCGTACCATGCGCCCTCACCTAAGCCAACCACATGCGGCATGATGCGTGGAGTCACTTTTACGCGAACGTTCATTTCACCAAACTTGCTTCGAACGCTCACCAAATCACCGTTGTCGATGTTGCGTGACGCTGCATCAATCGGGTTGATCCAAAGCTCTTGTGGCGCTGCTGCTTTTAGGATGTCCACGTTGCCGTACGTTGAGTGCGCGCGCGATTTGTAGTGGAAGCCCGTTAGCTGAAGTGGGAACTCTTTACGATCTGGCGAATCCCAGCCGTTGAACGTCGATACGTATTCAGGCAATGGTGTGATGGATTCATCTTCATCCAGTTCCCATTCTTCGTTGATCTGCGCGAGGGTCTCTGAGTAGATCTCAATCTTACCTGATGGCGAAGGCAATGGATTCGCTTCTGGGTCACGGCGGAAGTCCTCAAACGCCACGTGTGGACGGTCGAATTGCTTCTTGTAGATACCTTGCTTTCTCATCTCATCGTAAGACGGCAGGTTTGGATCGTTATTTTGTTTGACGGTCTGAGCGTACATCCATTGCAGCCACTCTTCTTGCGTGCGACCTTCAGTAAACTCATCAAACACGCCCATACGTTTCGCCACGCCAGACATGATGTCGTAGATTGGCTTACATTCGAAACGAGGTTGAATCGCTTGGCTTGCAAAGATGAAGTAAGGCATTGACGCTGCCGCACCATCCATACAGAAATCCGATTGCTCTGAGGTTGTGCAGTCTGGCAGTACGATATCGGCATACTTCGCAGAAGAGGTCATGTGGTTATCGATCACCACAATCATTTCACACGCTTTTTCATCTTGAAGAATTTCGTGTGTGCGGTTGATGTCTGAGTGTTGGTTAATCAGGCAGTTACCCGCGTAGTTCCAGATGAACTTGATGTTGTTTTGCAGCTTCTGAACACCTTTGATGCCGTCAGTAAGATCGGTCATCTCAGTGCCACGGAAAATCGCATCTGTCCAAAGGAACATTGGGATAGAAGCGCTGATTGGGTTTGGCACTTTCGGGAAGCGTTGGAATGGGTAAGAGTGGTTACCCTCACGCGCACCAGTACCACCGCCTTGTAGACCAACCTGACCACGAAGCAGAGACAGCATCATGATCGCTTTACATGCTTGCTCACCGTTTGCAGAGCGTTGTAGACCCCAACCTTGCGTGATGTAAATACGTTTTGCATCGCCGATTTCACGCGCAAGTTTCAAGATCACATCAGCAGGAATACCTGTGATTGGTTGTGCCCACTCCGGCGTTTTCTCGATACCATCCGGACCTGTGCCCATGATGTAATCTTTGTAGCTGCCATTTTCTGGCGCTGATGCTGGCAGAGTTTTACGGTCGTAACCCACACAGTAGCGGTCAAGGAAGTCTTGGTCGACTTTATCTTCGCTGATCAGTACATGGGCGATAGCAGCGACAAGGGCCGCATCGGTACCGTGTTTGATAGGAATCCATTGGTCTTCACGGCCAGCGGCAGTATCGGTGTAACGAGGGTCGATACAGATCGTACGTGTGTGGCTAATATTTTTTGCGTCCACGTAGTTGTGGATTTGACCACCGCCCGACATACGCGTCTCGGCTGGGTTGTTACCAAACATCAGACAAAGATCTGCGTTTTGTATGTCGTCAATCGAGTTGTTGTCTACCCAAGTGCCGTAGAAATACTCAGACATACATTCAATGTTCGCTGCTGAGTAGTCACCATAGTGGTTCAGGTAGCCACCACACAGGTTCATCATACGTGCAACCAATGTCGCGCTCGGATCCCAGCTCTTAGTTACCGTACCACCCAAGGTACCCGTACCGTAGTTTAAGTAAACCGCGTCATTACCGTAGTCTTTAATGATGCGTTTTAGGTTGTCACCGATGAGATCAAAGGCTTCGTCCCAAGTAATGCGTTTGAACTTACCTTCACCACGTTTACCAACGCGAAGAAGTGGGTATTTCAAACGGTCTGGCGAGTAAACACGGCGACGCATAGAGCGACCACGCAAACAAGCACGAACTTGATGATTGTGGTTATACACATCATCACCCGTGTTATCGGTTTCTACCCATTTGATTTCACCGTCGACCACGTGCATACGAAGCGGACAACGAGAACCACAGTTTACGGTACATGCCGACCAGACAATTTTTTCATTTGGTTTTGCTGGCGTTTCTTTGGCAACCGCTTTAGTTGCGAACGGGAGAGAAAGCGCGTTTCCTGCTAACGCTAAAGCGCCAAGTGCAGAACCGCCCTTTAAAGCATCACGCCGAGTAATATTAAACTTACCATTTTGACTCATGGTTTTTTCCTAAGTGCATTTAAAATTGGGAGTGGCGCTTAATTAATAACAAGTGGGGAAAGAACACTAATTAGAAACAAATAAGATATAGAGATCGTATTTTCAAAATAGGCATGAATTGAAAACATCTAAAACACTTTGAGGTCAAAGTGACATTTCTAAGATCTATTAATCAAGCTTTACTTATCAGGCCTTGAGCAACTAAAGCCAGACAAGAAACCATTATCGATATCCTTGTAGATTTAATGGTTAATAAGTTTGACCACTATCAATTTATAAATGGCACGATGCGTAATCTTATATTTCATTTTACGATTTTTTATTAATGAAATATGAAT